>CAYTFO010000001.1:0-53798 GCA_964437135.1 uncultured Roseivirgaceae bacterium
AATGATCTTTGTTTCCCTATGTCTTAAGTTGACGGCTATGGTGTAAACACCAACAAGAGAAATAAGTTAGAAAAATTAAATTAGCAAATAATGTAAGAGTAGAATATTCTTTATCTTTATCAAAGAATTAGCTATATTACTAATAAGAACAGAAGAGAATTCAAATCAGAATTGGAGAGATACAAAAACCAAATTAATGCTTCTACTGAGTATTTAAGAAAGGGTTTTGAGGATCTCAACAAACGAAATTTTGAGCTCTACGAGTTTATTGAAACTAATTATTTTGATCTGGGGGAAATGGTTACGACTCTGGAGAGTAAGATAGAAAAGCTTAACTAACTCAATCCACCAGCATTTCTTTTATGACTGATTTGGTTTCTTTTATTTCCTTAAGTGAAAGAGTATTAAACGTTTTGATCACCCTTACCTTATCTATGGTTCTGATTTGATCTAAAACAATCCAGCCTTTTTTGTTATTGTGATTGATTGCAATTCTTGTGGGATAATTTTTTCCGGTAGTAGTCATTGGAGCAATGATAATAGTTTGCAGATGGTAGTTCATTTCATTAGGACTGATAATAACACAGGGTCTGGTTTTCTTAATCTCACTTCCGATCGTTGGGTCAAGATTGACCAATACAATTTCATATTGATTCAATTCCATTCATCGAGATTTTCATCTTCAAAGACATCATCCATCAACAAATCATCATCTTTTTCTTGATTCATTCTTTTAAAAGCAACGTCCCAACCAGATCTTGGTTTTTCAATTGGTTTGAGAACAATTTGATCTGCTTCAAAATGAATTTCAACCTTGTCCTTTATTTGATATCTTTCCAATACTGCTTTACTTAGACGGATTCCTTTAGAGTTTCCGATCTTTATAACTGAAACTTCCATTGTAAATTAAACGAGTATGTAATTACAATGTTATTACAAAATATTCATATTTTATGATTTCATTGAGTATATTATTCAACTTTAGTGATTTACAGGGAAAAATCTGATGTACTAGCTAACCCAAGTTATTTTCTATTTTAGAAATTCGGTTTTCATGATCGGAGAGACCATCGGCAATAAAAGACATGAAGTCTGACATCTCCTTCTGAAAATCCCGATGAGACTGAGACAGACCTTTAAACCCATCATTCAGATAGGATATCTTAGCATCTATTTGTGATAAGCTTTTCTCGATCTTTAGCTTAAACTCGTTGAACTTCTCTATGTCCATCTCCTGGATTTCTTGTATTTTAGGTAATATACGAAATAATAAATATTGAATGTTTCAAATATACCATAAAAACGTTATAAATAAAATTAATCGTTTGATTTCAAGATTTCTATTGGCAGCGCTCGCAATTAGTGTTAGTTGTCAGGAATTATTTGCTCAGGACAAACGTTCTCGAGATTATGGTATTGAAATCGGAGTTCTAAAACCCGGAGAAAACAATGCAATCACCGATGTGGAGGGTGTTCAGGTAGGTCATTTTACTTTGAATAAAGGAAAGAACATAAGGACTGGAGTAACAGCGATACTTCCGCATGATGGAAATATTTTTCAAAACAAAGTACCGGCAGCGATTTACATTGGGAATGGTTTTGGAAAATTGGCAGGTCATAGCCAGGTACAAGAACTGGGAAACATCGAGACGCCGATTATCCTTACCAATACGTTGAGCGTTCCAACGGCTATGAACGCTGTGATAAATTATACCCTGGAGCAAAGAGGGAACAAAGATGTACGCAGTGTCAATGCCGTAGTTGGAGAAACGAACGACGGAAGGCTTAACGACATTCGAGGGCAGTATATCAAAGAAAAACATGTGTTGGAAGCAATTGAGAATGCAAAGTCAGGAGCTGTTGAAGAAGGGAATGTAGGGGCAGGAACAGGCACCGTTTGTTTTGGATTTAAAGGAGGAATCGGTACAGCATCGAGAGTACTACCGGAATCAAAAGGCGGGTATACCCTTGGTTTGCTTGTACAAACAAATTTTGGAGGAGTGTTGGAAATTGCAGGTTTACCAGTGGCTAAAGAGATGGGAAGATATCCCTACAGAAACGATTATGAGGCAGATGGAAGTTGCATGATCGTGATCGCAACTGATGCGCCAGTTGATGCTCGCAATCTTGAAAGAATGGCAAAAAGAGCGATGCTGGGTCTTGCGAAAACGGGTGGAATTGCTTCTAATGGCAGTGGGGACTATGTAATTGCCTTTTCGGCAGCAAAAGAAAATCGAGTACCTTATGAGATGAAGAAACCCGTTAGAAAAGTTGAGTATCTCGAAAATGACGTTATGACACCACTGTTTTTAGCGGTTGTTGAGGCAACAGAAGAGGCTATTATTAATTCTCTTTTTGCAGCAGAAACGATGGAGGGGAGAGATGGAAATGTAGTTGAAGAACTTCCGGTTGATGAGGTTATGGAGATAATGCGAAAGTATGGTAGAATTGAGTGAAAATGAGATATTACAGTTAAATTATTAGAATTAAAGGTCTGGAAGTCTGCATTTAGACAATTCAACAACTGGACAATTAGCCATTTATCAAATTAGACAATAACCTACTATTTAGCTAACTTCGTTTTGATGAATTTCCGTATTTATATTCTTGCCGTCCTGGTACCAATTTGGGGATTTTCTCAATCAGATCCCCCTGAGAGAATTGTGAACGATCAGGTTCAATTCTGGACGAGTGTAAACAGTACCATCCGGGTATCACAACGATGGGGTATTATTGCGGATGCACATATCCGGAGAAATGATTTTGTGAAGGAACCCAACTTCTATTTTACCAGACTGGGTGGGGCTTTCTGGATTGATGATGCCTTTTCTGTTGCCGGAGGAGGTGCTTTACTTTGGTTGGCAACAGATACCGAAGTGGGTTCTGAATATGCACTGGAAAAAAGAACCTACCAACAATTTCTCTGGCGTGAAAAAATCTCGAGGCTTACCTTTTTGCAGAGAATTAGAATAGAACAACGCTGGCATGAAGTATTGGACCCTTCCGATGCCTCAGTAGATCGAATACGCTACACCAATAGATTTCGATTTTTGATGTCAGCAACCATTAAGGTTTTTGAAAACAACTATCTCCCAAAGCCCGTAATCGCTAATGAAATTCATTTCCACCTGGGTGAAGAGGTTATTTACAATACGTTCGAACAAAATAGAATCTTTTTAGGTATTAATCAACGGCTCTCTCCGATCTGGAGCTTTGACTTCGGCTATATGTTGGTTTACCAGCAGAAATATTCAGGAGTCAATTACGACTTGAATCATACACTTCGATGGTTTTTCTACTACACCCCGGATTTCAGAAAAGAGAAAAACAAGGAACTACCAAATTATCCTATGAATGGGTTTCAGTAATAGTAGTATTCAATTGTCAGAATTCAGTTTTCAGAAAAATTATCCATATCTAGTGCGCATTTATAACGCGTGCTGATCATTTCGGAAAGCAAATAGAAAACCGAGTATCGAATACTGCTTACTTAAATCTCCTATCTAGCGCGCGTTTATAACGCATGCTTTACCTATATAGTCAACCAACTCAATGTTTCACCACTACCTTGTAAGTCATCACACTCTCACCACTCTTATCGTCCACAAACCTTAGTATGTAGATTCCTTCTTCCAGTTCCTGTGTTCTCACCTCAATTTCCTGATCAAATCCATTCTGCATTTCGATTTCCTTCACTATGGATCCGGACAAACTGAACATCTGCATCTGTACATTTTCAGAAATCAATTGCTTGTATTTCAATGTAAAGGATTCATCTGCAGGGTTTGGATATACCTGAAGATCAGTAAAGTATTCACGTATGATGCTTAGAACTAACTGAAGTTCAACACTAATACCCTCTTCAGTAACTGTCACATTCGCATCAAACTCAGTTTCTCTACCTTCCTCGATTTCAAAGTCAATATTGGAAGTCTCATCCATTGGTACACCCGGATACTGAATATTGATTCTATAAAAACCCGGAGGAATATTTCCAAAGCTTACATTACCCTGATCATCCGTTTCCTTATATGCGACGAGTACATATTCATCATCATTCTGTCCAATACGTCCTCCCCCACCTGTGACACGTCTTCTTAAAGAACAACCAGCTTTTCTTACCCTTCTCCTTGCTTCAATACGTGCATCCTCTTCTGCAAAATCACTTTCCACTAACATGTCCAGCGTGCCAGGACCTTCCACAAAATCATCAGGTCGAAGAATCATGGTATAAGTACCTTCAGGAACTTCAAAATCACTTCTTACTTCAAGTGTATCAGCAAGTATCCAATCTTCAGTATTTCCTACATAAGTGGGAACAAATTCTTCATTATTTAGGACTTCTGTTATACATACATAATTCCCGAGGATCAGATTTTCGACTCGGAATTCACCTGCTGTTACAGATACAGTTTGAACAGTATCATAAGGCTGTCCTTTAATGGTTTCAAAAGCTTGCATAGAACCTACAGTTAACCCAATATTGGTTCTTGGATCGACAACTACTCCAAAAATATCTGCAGTAGCAAGTACCTCTATTGGCTCCGTAACGATCTCAAAATTAGGATCTATTGCTTCAGTTGCACTACTAGTTGCCGTTAGGGTATAATTACCCATATCTTCAAAATTAATTTCCGAGACACCATAAGTATCTGATGTAGCTCCTGCAATATTTGCCGGAAGTGTTTCAGCTCTGTAGGGTTGTAGTTTCCATTGATACTCCTCTGCACCTTCAATTGGTTCAGACAACTCAAAAGCGGTACCCTGTTCGATAACTACAGAGTTACTTGCTACTGATTTAGGATTCTGTGGATTGAAATCCAGTCCGGTTCTGGCTGCATTTGGATCCAGGTCATCAAACTCAAAATCATTATTGGTTATATCGAAAGAGGTCACGTTGGTAAGTGTTCCGGTAAAATTCGGTAATCCGGAAAGGTTATTATCCGAAAGGTCAATAGATGTAAGTCCTTCAACATCTGCTAATTCTATTGGAACATCTCCCGAAACTCCGGTATTTTCAAGATTCAATTCTGTAACCCTGTTATTCGCAATTGTTACTTCAGCCCAGTCAGCAATTGGAGTTGAGGTCCAATCCGAAATACTTGAAGAAGGATTCACAATGGCAGCATAAACGATTCTAAGAGATGCAGAATCCCTTTCCAATGAAGAGACGATGATATTTATTGGATCGGTAGTGATCGTAAGTTCAGGAGCAGAACTGTTAGTCACCTGTGCAATATACTCTGCCTCATCACTGAAGTCAGTGATTGGAATAGTAAATGAAGAGGTTGTTTCACCTATCGCTGCTCCATCTCTTAACCAAACATAGGTTTCACCACCAGGAACTGTTCTATCGACTACATAGTCTGAACCTATCTGAACCAATTCTCTCAAAGGATCCAATGCAGGTTTTTGTGGAGAATAGGTAATATCATAACTTCCGGACAGTACTCCATCTGTTAGATCTGCAAAATCAAGTTCATTATCTGCAATATTGACAGTCGTTAGAACTGTTTTGCTTTCAATTCCTATTACCGTTTCAATTTTATTACTGCTTATATTCAAAGTAGTAAGGGAATCCAAACCATCTCCTGAAATATCAAAATCTCCGGTAAGGCCATTGAGAGTCAAATTCAATGCAGTTACTGCGCCTCCGGTAACAGTGACCCCAAACCATGAGTCAAGATCTCCGCTTAACCAACCTGAATTATTGGTCCATTCCCCTCCGCCATTTGCATTGTAAAGGGCAATTAACATGGTTGAATCAGACTCAAGCTGACTTTTTTCAACATTAATAGTTACCACTTCTCCTGCTGAATTTTGTACACCGTCATTTACCAGAATAGTCAGGTCGTAGCTGGCAGCCGCCTGAAAATCGATCGCGCCAGTCGTTCTAATCTGTCCTGCAGTGTCAATAGAGAATGGAACCGGCTCAACAATTGAATAAGTATAGTCAGTGGCGGGTTCAGCATCTATGTCAGTGAAGGTAATGGGAGTACCAACCAAAGTTCCGATATCTGTGTTTTCCGGTACTTCAAACGGTCCGGCTGGATCTATAACCGGAGGATTATCATTGACAGGATTTATCGTGATATTAATTGCAATTCCTGTGATATTGATAGCTCCGTCTGTTAAAGAAAGTGTTGCCTGGTCTGTAAAATTCTCTGAATCATCATGAAAAAAGACGATCTCATTATTATCAATATCAGCCTGACTAAAGCTTGAAATAGGTGTACCAGGATCACCAATATTTTCAAATTGACCGAAATCAGCGGCGGAAGTAACAGAGTAAATTAATTCTGTTGAATCGTTATCCGGATCGGTATAAAGCAACAAATCTGGGGTGATTACAAGGCTTTCACCTTCGTCCATAACCAACCCGGTATTATTTATCTCTTCCGGAGAATCATTTGCTGGATTTACTGTTATATTAAATGTTGAAGAGACAGCTGTATTTAATCCATCGGTAACATTAAAATTAAAACTATCGGATGTAGTTTCACTTCCATCATGTTGATAAAGCAAATTACCATTATTGATATCTAACTGTGTAAAACTTGTGACCGGAGTGACAAGATCCGGTGAGATAACAAGAATACCGTGAGCCGGAGCAGTTTGTACGTTGTAAGTGAGTGCACTTACCGGACTGTCGAAATCAGAATATTCAAGATTTGAAGTCTCTATCTCCAAAAGAAATCCTTCTGTAACAGTGATTCCAGTATTGGTCTGTTCAACCGGGGCTTCTTCATTCGCCAGAGTAACTGAAATGGTTGCTGTTTGTCCGGCTATAGAAGTGAAACCGTCGGAAATTGCAAAATTAAAAGTATCCGAAGTTGTTCTGGAATCATCATGCCCATATTTTACTCTTCCGGTTTCTACATCTCCCTGTGTAAAGGACTGGCCAATATTTAACGGCACATCATCTAATAAAATATTTCCATTTACCGGAGTTGTTTCCAGGGTAAAAGTTCTAAACTCAGGAGGAGTATCTAAATCTACCGCAATTATATTGGAAGCACTGAGGGTGAGAGTATCCCCTTCACCGACAGTAAATGCACTATTCCCCAGGGATATTGGCTGCGTGTTGAAGGCAATTGAGTCCCTTTCTCCTATACCTTCATATGAGTTGGACATAAATACATCGATGTCTCCATCATTATCTATATCTACCGCAATGAGTTTATCAGTATAATTGGGTGTACCAAATATCAAACCTGAATCAGAGAAAGTTCCGTTTCCGTCATTCAATAACAATTTGTGCTCCCCACTGTAAGCAGACAAAAACATATCAATATCACCATCACCGTCCATATCTGCCAGTTCAATCTGATCAGGATAAGAACCCCCAAAGAAAGCAGCTGAGAATGTTTGCCCACCTTCTACAAAATTCCCGTTAGATTCATTGTAGAACATCACTTTTTCAGTGGTTACTACGTCCTGGAAGCCATCTCCATTGACATCAGCAATTTCCATGTCGAGATTGAATGATTCTGTTATTAGCTCTCCAATCTGGTTACCATAAGACCCGTATGCACTAGGCACGACATCAAACATTCTCACAAAATTTCCTGCAACAAATGCCAAATCTGTGTCGCCATCATTGTCGAAATCGGTAGAACGCAAGGTTCTTATTGAATACCCGGAACTGTTTATAAAAGTACCACCATTCGAATATAAAAATCCTAAATCATTCACATAAGTAACGACACCCTGCGTACCAAACCTACTTCCACCTCCGAAGAAATCCAGATCACCATCACGATCAAAATCAACCCAGACATTAGAATACTTCGTTCCATTAGTAGTTATATTTTGTGCCAGAAAATCCACTCCATTATTGATAAATAATTCTGTAGTAGAATATTCATCTTTAGAGAGCAGAATATCCCCATCTCCATCCAAATCATAATCTGCAACGGCTATATCATAAATGGTATTAAAATTACCGTTCGCAAACAGCGTATCAACCGCAGTAAATTGATTGGGGCCATCATTATTAATGACAAAAATATTGCTGTTATCTGAAGCAATTACATCTAAGTCTCCATCATTATCATAGTCGTAGAAATCTCCACCATCAAAATAAGTATCAACTCCTAGTCCAAAACCCTGAGTAAAGAATGTTCCCAATGAATTGAATGATGGGCTACCCTGAATATCAATCGTAAATACCTGTTGGAAAACATCTCCAAATTGATCATAGGCTTCTACCTCAATCTGCATGGAACTTCCTGGAAACCTGTTCAGTTCCTGGTTGAGAATTAATCGGCCATCAGTAGTTGTTGTAAAGAATCCATTTTGCGGGCCATTCCCAGAGGAGTTGTCACTCATTCTGAAGAAAACATCATCCCCATCCGGTTCGGTAAAGGATAATGAGCCAACCTGAGTTCCTTTCATACTTAAATAGTTGACGGTATTATTATCCAGACTGACGGAACTAATAGGATTTTGATCTTCATTGAAGAAAATCATGTTTTCTGATGAGAAAGCGTATCTGAAACTCACAAAAACATCAAGGTCACCATCTCCATCAAAATCTGCAGGTATTATTTCAGAAACTCTATACGACCTGGTGGGTAGGTCTATGACAAATTCAGGAGGTCCGAAATTACCATTCCCATCATTGGCATGTATAGTCAACAATTCTTCTTCTCCACCAGGCCCAAAATATTTATTTGACGCAAATAAATCAACATCCCCATCTCCGTCATAGTCTCCTGCTGCTGTCCAATAGACATCGTCATAGGTAAATGGATTACCAAAATCGTAAAACCCAAGAGGCGCATCACCGTTTTTAAACGTAGCATACCCTGAAGATTCATAGGTTCCCTGAGTCATATCCAGATCTCCGTCTCCATCAAAATCAAAAAAAGTAGTAGCTTCAGTATATCGAGTAGATATTGTATCTGTAGGAGTTAGTGAAAATTTACTATTTGGATCTGATAATAAATAGCCATTATTACTGTACACGAAAACTGCTTCTCCATAACCTGAAAAATAACCAGAAACAGCAACGTCAACATCTCCATCCTTATCAAAATCTCCAATCCCATCAATAAAATATATATTGTAGCTTGAAATTCCTACATAAACCTGAGGAACCTGTACAAAATTCCGCGCACCATAATTAGCAAAAATTTGAATGGGATTACTAAATACAGGCTTAACCAGAATATCAAAATCTCCATCATTATCAAAGTCAGCGACCTTAACTCTGTCCCAATAAACTGATGATAGGTCACCACCTCCTTCATTACTGAATACTCCGCCTCCTTCATTAAAAAAGACCGGGTATTCATTATTGAAAGAACCAGAGGTTCCAAAATTACCAGCAATGACGATATCTAAATTTCCGTCATTGTCCAAATCGACAATTTCAATTTCACTGGCATCATCGTATCTGGAACCTGCAGCAAAATCATTTTTAGTTGGGAAAGTACCATCACCAAAATTGTAGTAAATAGTGAAAGCCGTGTCCTGAAGAACAACGATATCCAGATCACCATCATTGTCCATATCTGCAACCTTGGCATCCTCGGAATCTCGTAGTTCAAATGGGGTAAAGTCAGGAACAAATTTCCGGGTAGGAAGCGCAGGTGCCTGGGGTAAACCAACAACTGTTACGGTTTCTGCTCCCAAAGAGTTCAGTGATGCATCCTGGAATTCAACGTTTAAAGTAGCACGTCCGTATTTCCACAAATCATCAGCAACCACCAACTGGTCACCGTTCACAATGGTAAATAAAGCATTATCATTGGAGGCACTGTTTGTGAAAGTATAAGGGGCTCCGTTTCCACCGGTAATGGTTCCGATCACTGTACCTCGCTCAGCATAAGCATCAACAGTATTGTTGGTTATCGCCATTAGCTTTTCAGCAGATTCAGACTTTGCAGAATGAAATCTTTCAAAAGTTTCAGCTTTTAGGCCTTTTGTTGCAAAAATTAGTAATGCTGAAACAGCAGGAATCGAATATTTTCGAAAACTGGAACATTCCGAATTACCTAGTTTTTGCTCATATTTTTTAAGCCTGCTAAAAAGCATTCTTCTTTTTCTTCCGGAATATCTCCAGAAGTTGCCATTTAAGAGGCTTTTGTAAAGTCTTTTGTAAAGTTTTAAATAGGTATATTCCGATACCTTCTGAAATGAGGAAAGACCACTATTTTTCATGGTTCTAGATGGTTTGTTCTTGTTTCTGTTTGTCTGTGCTGGAAGGGTTGTATCAATCAGAAAAAAATAGACTACCTACAACATCTTAAAAATAATAATTTTTATTGCGAAATGGTATAAATTATTGACTTTTAACGTGAGATTATTTTTGAGGTTTTTTAATCGAGTACTTTTTTTCGATTGCTGAAAACATATTCAAACCGTGCCAGCTGTTGTTTTTCAGACAGACTATACTGATACCCAAAATTATGATCATGATCATGCTGGCTCCGTCTGATACCCCGTATCCTGTTTTTTTCCAGTATATATTTTTCGCTCAGATATCTGTAATGTAATAATTTGATCCTGGGATCTTTCCAATACATCTTAACTATGCCCTCAGGGATAGCATAATGAGCTCCTGGTGAATAGTTGATATTTTCGATTTTATTGGGATCAAACAATACCATTTTATCATATTCAAAATTTCTGGCCCCCTCTTTTACCTGGTCAAATATGGGTAACCCATGTTGAGGTTCCTTTTTCGAAATCATGTCAAACCCGATAGGACGCACTACGGAAAATTGGTTTTGCTTGAGATGATTTAAAAATAATACCGGATTTTTGATATATAGAAATTCATCAAAATCACACATAATTACAAAATCAGCTTTTCCCCTGCTGTTTTTCCACACAGTATTTCTTCTGGTGGTGAGTTCAGATTCCCGCATTTCATTTTCTGAGTCAAATTCCTTTCTAAAAACGTTTGGATATTTAACCAGTAAAGCAGCTGAATTATCTGTTGATTTGTTGTCCAAAACCACTATCTTATCCACCCATTTGAGATAATAATCCATAAAAAATGGAATTATGAATTCTTCATTGAAGCATAATGTATAAAGATGAACGATCGGTTTTTCCATAGAAAAAGATGATTGATAATAAACTAGAAAAAGCAATTCAACTTCTTGAAAATAATGTTTTTGATCCGAATAACAAGTCACGAATCAAAGCATTATTCGATTTCCTTAGAAAATCACAGACATTCGAAAAGGAACTAACACTCATAAAGTCAGCAGATTCTGTGCAATATTACACCCGAGCTGCCAATTGCATTGCTTTCCTCTGGGATTCGGAAGAAGTGATCATCAATCGTGAGGAATATGTTCGACTAATTCCCTACGTGAACCAGATCAACTATATCTTTTTTCTGAGTGGCTTCGAAACTCCTGAAGTTTTGATCAACAGAATCCGTTCCAGAGCTATTAATAAACAAGGTAATCAATTGAATTTTGCTAATGAAAATCTTGCTCATAAATACCTTTTGTTGACAGGTCCGTTTTCTTCTCAACACACCCTTGATTTGTCCGAAATGTTCAAAAGACAACCCCATGGGGTCTTTAGTCTGCTACTGCAACATCTTTCTTTGCGATTATATGCCTTTGAAAAAGTATTTAAAAATCAGCAGGAACTCATAAATGCCCTTAGCCAAACTGTTAATGTAAACCCTAATGTTAATAATGTTCTGAATATACATTTACTCTGGGCCATCAGTAGCTATTGGGATGAAGATTTAAATGTAAAGGTAAAAACCAGCCTCAATACTATTTTGGAAGATACATTTACTAAAGCAAAAGTTTCAACTGAACCTGTCAATAGACATATAAAGCTGGAGAAAAACACAAAGCCAAAGCTTATGATTGTGGCAGAAGCACTGAACAAAGAACATGTGATGTTTAGATGCTTTGGGCCCTCATTGATAAAGCTAAAAGAAAACTTTGAATTAATAGTTATAACCGCAAAAGAAGATTTGGGAGAAAAAGAATGGGATTGGGTAGATGACCTATATACATTTTCAGTGCGAGAATTTGCTTTAAACATTCAAAAAGACAGAATACAAAAAATTGCACCGGATATAATTCTGTATCCAAGCATTGGAATGAAATTATGGACGATTCTGATGTCTCGTTTTAGGTTAGCGCCGTTGCAGATTTCCATGTTGGGTCATCCTGATTTTCATTATTCCAATAATATAGATTACCTCATAGGAGGCAAAGGTCTCTTTTCGGAAAAATATGCGAATGATGAAAACATCGTCCCTTTTTCAGGTTCAAGCGGAAGTCTTTTTGATATTTCCAATATTAACCTATTCAATTCTCATAGCCCGGGCATAAAATCAGGGGATTCATTATCAGATAAAGAAAATTTTGAAGACCCTAATTCAAAAAAGCCGATTTCAGCATTGAAAGTGATCATCTGTGCAAATATCTTCAAGTTCAATTATCATTTTGGTCAGGTACTTAAGAAAATAAAAGAACAAAGTGATTGTCCGTTTGAATTTCATATTTTACAAAACCTCACTGGTTTGCATTTTCAGATTGGAAAAAAACAAATCAAAAGGATTTTGGGAGAAGAACGAGTTTTTGTCTATCCCAGATTAGTTTTTAGGGACTATGTTTCACTTCTAAAGTCAGGGGATATTTATTTAAGCCCATTTCCATTTGGAGGTGAGAATAGCACACTTGATGCTTTATTGGCAGGACTTCCTGTTATTGCAAAGACTGGATCAACTCCCAGGGAATTGCTGGATTATCGGGTTTTAAAGCAAGCGGGACTTGAGATTGAATACTGTCATGAAACTGATGAACAATATATCAACCATGCACTCCAGCTGATAAATTCACCTGAATTATTAGAAGCAGCTAAAAAGAAGATAAAGCCGGAGACCATTGCCCAAATATTTAAAAAAGAGACGGAATCAAATGCGGGTGAACTAAATCAGGTGATTACTACTCTTTATCAGAAGCACTTAGAAAGGTCCTGATAATTAGATTGACCTGGGCCATTTAATAGAAGTGTAGAGGATCATTCCAAATACAAAAAGCTCTACAAAATTATATAGAACAAAGAAGGTTCTCCATTCACTACCAATTTCGGCAACGATAATTAGGATGGAAATTAGTGCATAAATGATTCCAAAAACTATATTCAATACTCGGTTGAGTACCGGTTTCATCAAAGCGGACCCGGCAATCATCATGGCAGGGATGATTAATAGAATGGAAAACCCAATGAGAATTCCGGGACTTGTAGGTCCTACTGGAGTCTCAAGAGACATCATTTCCTGAATGGAGTTGGGAGTCATTAGGTTAAAAAAATCAGCATAAATGTATAAGGCAATTATTGTTGCCCACATAAAACCAAGTTTGATTTTTGGATTTACTGAGAAATCCTGAAATTGACCTTTTGAAGTATTCATTTTAATCCTTTTTTATTTGATGAAGTAAAAGCGGTGTAGGTTGCATGACTGGATTTCAGTTTCTTTTTTTGATGTTATTAAGTCTTATTATTAATCATGGCAAAACGAATCTCAGCTTGTACCAAAATCAGGACAATGATAATCTCACCAAGAAAATACCCAATTCCCCAAATTGTAAGCTGTTCAAAAAGAAGAAAAATAAGGCTGAGAGTAATTAAACAGTAGATTGAATTGATAATTGCGATAATTTTAAGCAGGTTATTTTGATGCGCCTTCGCGAACAAAAAGCAGGAAAAAGAATAAAGAGCAAAAACAGCAGCCGCCAATGCCAGAGGGATAAGATAGTTTTTCGGCATACCGAAGAATGATTCAAATCTGGTCAGAACCTGACTCAACAAAAGCGCCGTTGTAATAGCTCCCAAAGCATCTATTAAAAACAGTTTTTTAGCGGTTATTTTCATTACTGTTCAATTGATACCGCCTGAAATTCCACTAATTCTCCTGCTTCAAGAGTAAAACTAATCTCGATAGGATTGCAACAAACCTCACAGTCTTCAATGTAGGTTTGTGAACGAACAACTGTCTCTAGAATCATCGATATCTCTGCTCCGCAGTATGGACATGAAAAGAAATGTTCTAACATATCATTTCAAATAAAGAATCTGGATAAATGTTTTTCCTTTCGTAGAATTTAAAATTAATGATCAAACATTAACCGATTCGATTGCTTTTTGAATAATATCAGCGGATTTCAATAAATTTTCTTTTTCTTCATCTTCCATCAACATCTCCAGCACCTCCTCAACTCCATCAGCAGAGACAAGGCTAGGTAAGGAAATAGCTAGATCATGCAATCCATGAGTTCCTGAAAGAACCGTGCAAACATTTATTATTCTCCTTTCTCCTCTTAAAAGCCATTTTAGGAGTGTGGCAGTTACCAGTCCAATAGCATGGTTGGTAGCTCCTTTTCTTTGGATGATTTCATATGCTGCTTTTTTAACATTCAGCCCGATTTCTTCCTCGTATTCTTGTTTCCAATCCGGCCAGTTTCTCAGACTCACCCCACCCATACTTGCTCTCGACCAAAGCACAACCTCACTGTCTCCATGTTCACCCACAACCTGTGCATGGACGCTTTTTGGGTCAATATTCAACCTTTTGCCAATCATTTCACGTAAACGGGCTGTATCCAGCATAGTACCTGTTCCGATTACTTTACTGGAAGGAAGACCCGTAAACTTTTGATAAAAATAGGTTAGCACATCCACCGGATTTGCCACGATGATCAGGAGCCCCTTAAATCCTTTTAATCTTCCTGAAATATTTTTGGCAATTTTTACATTATCATTGAGTAGATCCAATCTGGTTTCTCCCGGTTTTCCGCCTCTGCCAGCAGTAATGACAATAGCATTACAGTCAATCATATCTTCTATTGACCCTGAAACTACATCCACAGAAGTGGTAAAGGGAGAACCGTGATTCATGTCCATCGCCTCGCCTTCAGCTATTTCGTTTCTTACATCATTGACGATGAGTTTATTGCAAATTCCTTTATGGATGATGGAGATCGCTACACTTGCTCCGACCCATCCCATTCCGATAATTCCGATTGAATTTTTAGCCATTTCTGTTAGTATTTCAAATTATAAAAGTTAGTACTTTAATAATTGCAATCCGAATTTAAATATTAAGGTTTAGATAATTAATTGTTTTGTAATGAAGTAAAAGACGATCAGGTGTGTCACCTGTAAGCTGGTATACTAGTATGCTGGTTCTCCGGTATTTGTTGGTAGATGGGATGTACTGCTATATCATTGAAGTTCTGTTAAAGATGCAGAGTTTCCGGTTGTATCTCCGTGTTAAAAAACACTTTGTATGATAAGGACAAGTCCCTTTCTTGAAAATTGAAGACTAAAAAACCGAAAACTAAACTTTAAATCGGCACATTTACATGCCTTTCAGCATGGTAAGAAGAACGGACCAATGGCCCTGATTCGACGTATTTCAAGCCTCTTTTCAGACCCTCTTCTCTATAAGCATCAAACTGATCCGGATGAATAAATTCTGCCACTTCAATATGCCTTTTGGTAGGCTGAAGATACTGACCTAATGTAAGTATGTCTAGGCCGTGTTCAACCAGGTCATCCATAGCCTTATGAACCTCTTCTTTCGTTTCGCTAAGCCCTAGCATGATCCCGGATTTGGTTCTCTTCCCCGCTTCTTTAGTCAGTTTTATTTGTTCCAGACTTCTATTGTATTTCGCCTGAGGTCTCACTCTTCTGTAGAGTCTTTCTACGGTCTCAACATTGTGGCTCACAACCTCCTGGCCCGGTTCGATCATTCTGTATAATGCTTCCCAGTTTCCTTTTACGTCAGGAATAAGGGTTTCAATAGTAGTTTCAGGACTTAATTCTTTCGTAAGCTTAACTGTTTGATACCAGATCTCTGCCCCCCTGTCTTTCAATTCATCGCGGTTTACAGAAGTGATCACGGCATGTTTTACCCCCATGGTTTTGATCGCTTCTGCTACTCTTTGAGGTTCTGCAGTATCATATTCGTTTGGTCTTCCGGTGGCAACAGCACAGAAAGTACAGCTACGCGTACAAACATTTCCTAAGATCATGAAGGTAGCAGTACCAGCACCCCAGCACTCACCCATGTTTGGGCAGTTACCACTTTCACAGATAGTGTGGAGCTTATTTTCATCCACAATTTTCCTGACTGCGGCATATTCTTTTCCAACCGGGAGTTTTACCCTAAGCCAATTTGGCTTTTTTACCCGTTCTTTTTTCTCTTCTACTACTGGTAACTCTATCATGATCTCTCCTTATTCTGCTGCAAATTAAGTTTGTAACTGTTTCTTAACCAAAAAGGTTGACTATTTCCTTGACCCCCAAAATAATGTAATAAAAGCGGCTGTAAAGAAACTTCTATTGTCTTGTGTAGGTACTAACTGAATTTGCCTGATAAATTGTTCCGCTGAAACCCCTAATTCTATTCCGGTTACATTATTTCTAAAAGCACCAAATTCGAAAGCCATTGAAGCTCTGGCATTTAGTCCAGGAACTACTTTACTTTGACCTAGTCCCTGAAAAATTCTTCCGGGTCCTGCAATTTGAGATAAACTTGTTATTTCTTCCGGATTGTATTGTTGATAGTTTCCACTCTGTGTCATTACATAGTAGGGTGCTTCTAATCCAATTGTAGGTCCTGCAGCAATTCCAAAATTAATTTGTACTCCTTGCTGTGGAGCTTTTTGATATAAGATTTTGTCATACCCATACTGTAAGCGGATAGAGTACAGATAATTTTGCTTTCCCCAAATAAATGAAGTACCGGTTTGGTTAAAGGTATATCGCTGTTCTTTTGGATGCTTTACATTGAGTATTTCTAATCCAAATGTCTCGTATAGTTTATCTTTTTTATTTCGGCTTGAACGAAAGAAAACTCCTCCAATCAAACCTCCGTTGGTGTTCTTATTAAATCCCCATACGAATTCCTTGAAATAGGAATTATCTTCTTCAGGGGGTTGAGCCAACACAGAAGTTAGTGTAATAAATGATATGACTATGACTAAAAGCCTTTTAACCATTAGGTATATATTTGTTTTCTTGTAAACGTAGTGTTAAAAATAATAGTTTAATTGTGCATATAAAAACTCAATATTCCGGAAAGCTTAGAACAGAAGTTACTCACCTAAAGTCAAATACAAATATAATCACTGATGCACCTACCGATAACCATGGATTAGGGCAATCTTTTTCTCCAACTGATCTAGTAGCAGGCTCTCTTGCTTCCTGCATGCTCACTATTATGGGCATAGAGGCAAACAAACAGGGTTTTGATCTTGGCAATGTTGAAGCCACCACTGAGAAAATAATGAAAAAAAACCCGAGGGCTATTTCAGCAATCAGAATAAAATTTTCATGGCCAGATTGTGATCTCGATGAAAACACCCGTAAACATCTTAAAGAAAAAGCCCTTACATGTCCTGTAGCGCTGAGTATCCACCCAGATATCAGGCAGGAAATAAGCTTCGATTTTTAAGAATTTATAAGCTGGCTTTTTGCAAGAGCTACTATTTCATCATAGTCTATGCTGAAATGACTCGCGTCATAGATGGATTTACCTTCCTTCAATAAGATTGCCTGTGGTGACTGGTGATACACATCTGTTTTTTGTGCTACCAGATGAGAAAGTTCACGATATCTGATTAGATCAAGGTAGTATGCGGTTACATATGTATCTGCTTCTTTATCCCATTTTCGCTCTATCCTGTCTAAGCTAGCTGAGCTTATTGAACAACGTGTGGAATGTTTAAAGATTAATACGGGTTTTTGTGAAGATTCAGAAATTGCAGATTCCAGTTCTTCTGCAGTAGTTAATTCTTTCCAGTTCATTTATTCGTTCCAGATTTCTATTTCGCCTTTATCAAACTTTGATTTTTTTACTTTTTTCTTAACAGCTTCTGGTTGAACATTGTTCCCGTAAATATTATTCCATGTAACATTCCATTTTCGCATGGCTTCTTTAGTGAATCTGGAATTGGCATTTCTGGCAGAAACAACCTTTACACTAGGATGCATATCTGAACTTTTCTTATGAACCATTTTTATGGGTCCAGTGTATGTTTCTTCTGTATTACTGGTAGGTCTGCCCCATTTAATGTAAAACCTTTTGAAACTAAATCCTGAATTGATGGTATATCTGGGAATTACCTTGTATTTATCGTCAAATGGCATTTCACCTTTTGTGGTTTTAGGCTTGTAGGTATATAGATATCTCGGGAAGGTAGTTTCTTCACTAAACTTACCTGACATTTTCTGTTTTTTATTGGGCCACATCGGTCCGGAAATCGATTTTGGTGCAGCCGCAATCCTTCCACCGGTAAATTCCTTAGGTCTTGAATACCTGGGAGCTACATCATATTTTTGATTTTTGAATGGAGAACCTTCGCTATATCTTGGGTTCACCGCCCATTTTCTGCTACCAAAAGGATTATTTGCAGAAAGATTGGTGGGAGCCCTCATATCTTTTCGGGTAAATGGCTTTTTCTCTATTGATTTGGGCGCAGCCGCAATCTTTCCACCGGTAAATTCCTTAGGTCTTGAATACCTGGGAGCTACATCATATCGCTTATTTTTAAAAGGTGACCCCTTAGAATAACGCGGATTAACTGCCCATCGGCTGCTTCCCATAAATGGAGAATCTGCGGTTACAGGAGTCCAGCCTTTATGATATTTTGGTTTTCTAAATGGTATGGGTGGGCTTCTTCTTTGTTTGGCAACATACTTACTCGTATTGCTCCCCTGGAATGGATTTGGTGGAGATTGATATCGCTCCGGCCTGCCGATTCTCTTATTGCTATACGGACTCCCAATAGAATACCTTGCAATCCCTCTTGCTTTACTAAATCCTAATGGTGATCCTTTGCTTTGCATTGTTGCCGGCTTACTTCGCCTGTCGAAAATCGGTCTTGGTGAAACAGAACTATATCGCTGTTCGTTTTTTTTGTTTTTAAATGGATGTGAATGATCCTGTGAAAAAGCCTGCTTTCGTCTTCTTTTAGCTTCTGCCTTGGTTTCACGTGGTTGTTGTGTTTTTAACCTTGTGTCACTATCCGGGATCAATTGAGCATACCCTTCCTGCGAAAACATTACGAGTGCAATGAAAAATATCAGGATTCTTATGGTAGCAGAAAATTTCAAATACTGGAATTGAACCTCAAATATTTATATTATTATCCTTAAACCCAAATAATGCAACCAGGCATAATTTGCCCTAAAGGTCAACTATTTAGCATTTTTAATAGCTCAATAGTTCCTCAGTTTTCTTTAATAAACGTTCTTTTGGCAAAAAATTGCTTTCCAATCCGGCAGCAAATGGTACCGGAGTATCCAGGCTTCCTTCTCGCATTATAGGTGCATCCAGGCAATGAAACCAGTTTTCGGCTATGTATGCTGATATTTCTGCTCCTATTCCACCTGTAATACAATCTTCATGGAGAACCAGCACCTTATTTGTTTTTTCAACACTTTGTTTTACGGTTTCCTTATCCCACGGGAGTAATGTTCGAAGATCCACAACCTCAATTTTTCCTTCATGTTGTCTTGCAACTTCCATCGCCCAGTGAACTCCAAGGCCGTAGGTGATTATGGAAAGTTCACTTCCTTCTTTCACAACTTTTGCCTTGCCGATTTCTTCAGTGTAATACTCATCAGGTATTTCTTCTGTTAGAGATCGGTATAAAAATTTATGTTCGAAAAACAAATAGGGGTTTGGATCCTCAATAGCTGCATTCAACAATCCTTTTGCATCAGCTGGAGTGGAAGGATAAACAATCTTTAATCCCGGGGTATGGAAAAACCAGGCTTCGTTGGATTGGGAGTGAAAAGGTCCGGCTCCAACACCTGCGCCTGTAGGCATTCTAATTACCACATCGGCATTTTGCCCCCATCTGTAATGAATTTTTGCCAGGTTATTGATGATCTGGTTAAAACCACAGGTTACAAAATCAGCAAACTGCATTTCCATCATTGCTTTCATTCCGCAAATGCTAAGTCCCAGTGCAGAACCTACAATTGCAGATTCGCAAAGCGGTGTATTTCTGACCCTTTCTTTGCCAAATAGATCTGTAAAACCTTCCGTTACTTTAAAAACCCCACCATAATCAGCAATGTCCTGACCCATCAATACAAGTTCAGGATACTTCTCCATCGATTGTTTCAGACCATCCGAAATGGCATCCACCATTCTTTTCTCCGAGGTTTTTGGACTTTTTGGATCTATTTTTTTCTGTTTAAAAGGAAAGTACACATCTTTCAATTCTGTTTCTGTGCTTACCTCTACCAGGGACTCATCAAAGGCTTCTTTGACTGCTGTATTGATTTCTTTACGAAGTTTGTCTTTAATGTCTTCCAGTTTGGATTCTTCAATACCTTCACTTAAAAGGAAGTTGTGGTAGTTTTCGATAGGGTCTTTTTTTGACCAAAACTCCATCAATTCATTTGGAACATATTTAGTGCCCGAAGCTTCCTCATGCCCTCGCATTCTGAAAGTACGGGCTTCAAAGATGATCGGACGGGGTTTCTTACGAACATCCTTTACAATCTTATCAAGACTATCTATTACTTCAAGAATATTATTTCCATCTACACTTACTGCTTCGATACCATATGCAGGACCTTTTACTGTAAAGGATTCAAAATTGAATTGCTCTCTACTTGGGGTACTGAGTCCATAGCCATTGTTTTCGATCACGAAAATGACCGGAAGATCCCATACGGATGCCACATTGATTGCTTCATGAAAATCTCCTTCACTTGCTCCTCCATCGCCAGTAAAAACAAGGCTCGCTTTCTTTTCTTTTTTGAGTTTATGAGCCAGGGCTATACCATCCGCAATTCCCAGTTGTGGCCCAAGGTGGGAGATCATGCCTACAATTTTATATTCCTGGGTTCCGAAATGAAAAGATCGGTCTCTTCCTTTGGTAAAGCCCGATAGTTTTCCCTGAAATTGAGCAACCAACCTTTCGATAGGCACACCTCTCGTTGTAAAAAGCCCCAAATTTCGATGCATAGGAAGCATGTACTCGTCTTTTTGCATACAAAGCGCGGATCCAACCGAGATAGCTTCCTGACCAATTCCGGAAAACCATTTGCTGATTTTTCCCTGCCTAAGGAGAATCAGCATTTTTTCCTCAATAAGGCGTGGTGTTACTAAATGATGATAGATTTCAAGAAGTTTTTTATCGGATCTTTTATTGCGAACAAACTTCATTGAGGGTTGTTTCTGGGTAGTTGTGGGCAAAGTCATAAAAAAAATGCATTTACACTGCGATATTAACTAATTTTGGCGCTCTCTTATGATTCATTTCGAAGAATTTACTTTAAAAAATGGCCTGAAGGTCATAATTCATCCGGACCCTAAGGTTTCTACGGTTTGTGTTAACACACTTTATAAAGTAGGCTCCAGAAACGAAAACCCGGAAAAAACCGGGTTTGCGCATCTCTTTGAGCACCTTATGTTCGGAGGATCTCAAAATGTTCAATCATTTGATGAACAACTCCAATTGGCAGGTGGAGAAAACAATGCTTTTACTTCTACTGATATAACAAACTATTATATCACAGTTCCTTCTATAAACCTTGAAACTGCACTTTGGCTGGAGTCAGACCGTATGTTGAGCCTTTCTTTTGACCCTAAAGTTCTGGAAGTTCAAAGAAAAGTAGTCATCGAAGAATTCAGGCAGCGTTACCTGAATCAACCTTATGGTGACATGTGGTTAAAACTTCGTCCTGCAGCCTATAAGATACATCCATACCGATGGGCTACCATTGGAAAAGATATCAGCCATATTGAAAATGCCACTATGGAAGATGTCAGGTCTTTTTTTGGTAGATACTATGCACCTTCCAATGCAATATTGGTTTTGGCAGGAGATGTGAGTGTGGAGAATGGTTTGAAGCTGGTTGAAAAATGGTTTGGAGATATCCCTAAAGGTCAACCTGTAGATGACTCTATTCCCAAAGAACCGTTACAAAATGAAGTTAGGCAGCTTGAAGTTGAAGCCGATGTACCTCAGAATTCAATTACCAAAGTTTTTCACATGCCCGGAAGAGGAGAGGATGATTACTATCCTGTAGATCTGATCAGTGATCTGGCAGGGAGAGGAAAATCATCTTTACTTTATGAGAAACTGGTGAAAGAAAAGAATCTGTTTAGCAATATATCTTCTAATGTAACCGGCAGCATGGATCCAGGTTTACTCGTTGTAAGTGGCAAATTGAATAATGGATCTTTCGATGAAGCAGAGAAAGAAATCAATCAATTACTTACAGATATCATGAGTCATTCCATAAAACCAAAGGATCTGGAAAAGGTGAAAAATATAGCATTATCTTCTGTGGTTTTTGGAGAGGTTGATGTATTGAACAGGGCGATGTCACTTGCATATTCTTCTTATTTAGGTAATGCAAATAAAGTAAACGAGGAAGAAGAAAGGATTGAAAATGTAAGTGCAGAGGATATTGTGAGATTAGCACCTGATATTTTAAGACCAACAAACTCTACAACCTTATATTATAAAAAATCAAATCAATGAAACCTAATATAAAAGTCGGTTATGGCTATGATGTCCATGCCCTTGCTGAAGACGTTGATTTTTGGCTGGGAGGTATTCAAATTGAACATACTCATGGAGCTTTTGGACATTCAGATGCAGATGTTTTGTTACATGTGATTTGCGATGCCTTATTGGGAGCAGCAAGTATGCGTGATATCGGATTTCATTTTTCGGATAAGGATCCCAAATTCAAAGGAATTGACAGCAAGATTTTGCTGGAGCGAGTGGTAGAATTGATTGGAACAAAAGGTTACAAAGTTGGGAACGTAGATTGTACAGTTGCCCTTCAAAGACCTAAAATTGGTCCTTACATTGAAAAAATGAGGGAGACGACAGCAAAGGTTATGAAAATCGATGTTGAGGATGTTTCAATTAAAGCAACTACTACTGAAAAACTGGGGTTTGTGGGTAAAGAAGAAGGCGTTGCAGCACATGCAGTTGCCTTGATTTACAAAGACTGATCATGGGTCCAAGGTTGAAGCTGATTGAAACCGGTGATGGCTCTCATTCTTTGTTGAATGAAGAGTTGAATGAAACCTATCATTCATTTCATGGCGCCAAAGGCGAATCTCAACATGTATTTATTGAAGCGGGTCTGATAGATTATCTTAAAGATGAGCAAAAAAAGGAGATTACCATTTTTGAAGTTGGGTTTGGTACAGGATTAAATGCATGGCTTGTCTATGAGTTTGCACGTCAAAATCCAGATATCATCTTCAGGTTCATAACCGTTGAAACATTCCCGATACCAGAAAGTCAGTTTGCTAAATTTAATTTTACGAATGATTCGGTTTTCCAAAAAATGCACAAAGTAAGCTGGAATCAGGAACATGAGTTTGAAAATTTTCATCTGACCAAATTACATTACGGATTAGAGGAAGTAAGATTGGATAATTATCAATTTGATCTTGTTTTTTATGATGCTTTTGCCCCATCCAAGCAACCGGAAATGTGGTCAAAAGAAAACCTTCAAAAATGTTATGAATACATGATAACTGGGGGATATTTAGTCACATATTGTGCAAAGGGACAATTCAAAAGGGATCTTGCAGCTATTGGATTTGAAGTACAAACTCTACCTGGTGCCATGGGTAAAAAGGAGATGGTTAGGGGCGTTAAGATCGAGAATCAGTAATTTTATTCATAGGATTTCTTTTCCTACTGTTCAAGTCTAAATCTCCATCAACTGCAGCTCAATGAAGTTTTTATACTCTCCATTTTTCTCTATGAGTTCACTGTGATTACCCTGTTCAAGAACCTGCCCTTTTTTGAGTACAAGGATTCTGTCAACTTCTTTGATTGTCGCAAGCCTATGTGCAATTACAAGTGTAGTTCTATTTTGCATTAACCTGTCCAATGCATCTTTTACGAGTTTTTCGGATTTTGCGTCCAGTGAACTGGTTGCCTCATCCAGAACCAGGATTTTAGGGTCTTTCAAAATTGCTCTGGCAATAGCGATTCGCTGTCTTTGTCCACCTGAAAGTTTCACACCTCTTTCACCAACCAGAGTATCAAAGCCCTCCGGAAAACCTTCAATAAACTCTAGTGCATTTGCTTTTCTGGCAGCTTCCTTTATCTCCTCATCTGAAGCTCCCGGCTTTCCATATAGAATATTTTCTTTCAATGATCCGCCAAATAGTATCACTTCCTGAGGAACGATACCTATATTTTTTCTCAATTGATGAATCGGCATATCGGTGATATTTTTTCCATCAATCGTGATTTCCCCATCTTCCAGATCATAATATCGCATCAGCAGTTGTACGATGGTGGATTTGCCAGCACCACTCTGACCTACAAGTGCGATCCTTTCTCCTTTTTTTAACTCGAAATCCAAATTTTGAATGATCTTTATTTCAGGACGGGTAGGATAACTGAATCCAACATTCCTGAATTTAATATTGCCCTCAATATTGATTTCAGTAGAAACTTCCTCCAGGTCTTCACCTTCTTCATCCTTGAGTTCAAGTACTCTTTCCGAAGCACCAATTGCTTTTTGAACCTGCCCAAACAGATTACCAAGGCCGCCGATTGATGCACCGATAAATGTAGTGTAAAGTACAAATGAAAGAAGATCTCCCACACTCATTTCACCCTGCTGCACAAGTCGGGCCCCAAACCACATGATGGCAACGATCGAACCAAAAATCGCGAAAATTATAAAGGAAATAAACAAGGCTCTGTATTTAGCACCACGCAATGCAGTGATTACCGCTTTGTCAATTGCTTTGGAGAATCTTCCGGTCTCGTAAAACTCAGAAGTAAAGGATTTTACAGAAAAAATGGCCTGTATCGTCTCTTCAGCCACAACATTAGCTTCAGCAAGTTCATCCTGTGTTCTTTTTGAAAGCTTCCGAATGAATCTCCCAAAGAAAAAAGCCACTAAAATGATTATTGGGAATGTTGCCAGCATAAAAAGACTGAGCTTCGGAGTGGTTGAGAATATTACGATTGTACCCACCAGTAATACCACAACCTGTCTTATCAATTCTGCTAACGTGATCGAAAGAGTATCCTGCAATAACGAAATATCGTTAGTTATCCTACTCACAAGTTCACCTGTTCTGACCTTGTCATAGTACGCCATTGGAAGTGAGATGATCTTTTTATAGGTATCCACTCGTATCGCTGCCATTGCTCTTTCTGTAACCTGAGCAAAGAGCATGACTCTGAAAAAGGAGAATACGCTTTGTAGAAAAAGAATTCCGATCAGCAACAACGCAGCAAAAGAGATTGACTGTGTGATCCAGCCTTCCTTTCCGCTTGCTATGTCCAGTAGTTTTCCGGCTACATATGGAAAAGCCATAAAAAGGCCGCTCGAAATAAATAAAAGCACTAATCCAAAAATGAATTTCCCTTTATATGGAATCACATATTGGTAGATGCCTATAAGTTTTCGTAATCCCTCTTTAGAAAATCTCTTATTCTTGCGTTCCCCGCTATCCTTCATATTCTGATGATATTTCCTTTGATATTGAACCTTGTGGTGTCTTTAAGTACAATTTTTTGAAACCCTTTGATAGAGTAACTATCAAGGATTTTGTTTTTAAAACATATATTTATTTCCCTGTAGGTGCTGTAAATTTCGTTATTCTCCTCTACCACACCGAAAACCTTTATTAATTCATCATTTCGGTACTCCATTTCGATCTTTTTAACACTCACTTCTACGCCTTCCTTGGGAATATATGTAAAACCTGTGGAGGTTTTATTTTTTTCGTAGACTCCGGATAATCTTGGTTTATTTATGTCAAGCTTTTCTATAAATTCAAGTTCTTTTTTCCATCCTGAAGAGTCAAATTCAAATGATTTCTCTTCCGATTGAGCATCTATCTCAACTACTTTATTTAATTGCAGTTTTTGAAAAGATAGAGCCTCTATCTGTTTAGACCGCATTGAATCGAGATCAAAATATCCTGTTTTAAGTTTTATTGAAGGCCTAATATCACTACAACTTATCAATAAAAACAGCAATACAACTGTATATCTCATATAAGCACATCTCCTGTCATTTCGGAAGGAATCTCCACACCCATTTCTTTTAACATCGTTGGGGCTAAGTCTCCAAGTTTACCCGGTTTTACATTGGGATGATAATCTTTTCCAACGATAATATGAGGGACAAGATTGGTAGTATGAGCTGTATGTGGACTGCCATCAGGGTTGATCATAATATCTGAGTTACCATGATCTGCAATGACGTGAGTAACATACCCATTTTCAAGGGCAGTTTCAATAACTTCTTTTGCACATTGATCTACAGTCTCGCAGGCTTTTACTGCTGCTTCGAAAACACCCGTATGACCGACCATGTCTGGATTTGCAAAATTGAGACAAACAAAATCAACTTCCTGTTTTTTGAGTTCAGGAATGATAGCATCTCTTATATCCTTAGCACTCATTTCAGGTTGTAAATCATAAGTTGCCACTTTTGGTGAAGGGCACAGCAATCTTTTTTCTCCTTCAAATTCTGATTCTTTGCCACCGGAGAAGAAAAAAGTAACATGAGGGTACTTTTCAGTTTCCGCAATTCTGATCTGTTTCTTGCCTGCTTTTTCAAGTACCTCACCCATCGTCATTACTAAATTATCTTTATCATATACTACTTTCACACCTTTAAATGTGTCATCAAAGTTGGTCATAGTGAGATAGTAAAGATCCATTTTGTGCATATACTGTTCCGGATAATCCTCCTGAGTCAATGCCATAGTTATTTGCCTTCCACGATCCGTACGGAAGTTGAAACACATCACAACATCTCCTTCTTTAATTCTGGCGTCTTTACTGTCGTCGATAATGATAGGCTTTATGAATTCATCTGTTACACCATTATCATATGATGCCTGAATGCCTGCAGTACTCGACGTAACTTTTTCTCCAACACCTTTCACCATTGCATCATAAGCCAGCTTTACTCTTTCCCATCTTTTATCCCTGTCCATGGCATAATATCTACCTGTAATGCTTGAAATTTTGCCAACTGTTTTCTGCATATGCTCTTCCAGCTCCTGGATAAAACCCAAACCACTTTTTGGATCACAATCTCTTCCATCAGTGAAAGCATGAACAAACACATTTGAACATTCATTTGTATGCGCAGCAGATAGTAATCCCTTTAAATGTTTTATATGTGAATGAACCCCGCCATCAGAAACCAGCCCGATGAAATGAATAGATTTATTATTTTTCTTAGCATTCTCAAATGCTTCAACCAACACCTCATTTTCTCCGAGAGATCCATCTTCTGCGGCTTTATTTATTTTCACAAGATCCTGATAAACCACTCTTCCTGCTCCCAGATTCATATGTCCAACCTCTGAATTACCCATCTGGCCATCCGGTAAACCAACAGCCATTCCTGATGCTTCTAATGTACTATTGGCGTATTTTTTATACAAAGAATCAATAAAAGGAGTATTGGCTTTATCAATTGCTGAAACTGACTTGTCTTTTGCAATTCCCCAGCCATCCAGAATCATTAAAATTACTTTCTTATTCATAATGCAAATATACTTATACTAGTTTTGCGAGACTTAATTCATCTTATTATCTTGAAATTAAGATTAATGGCACAATATTGGTGGGATAAAATGATTATGAAAAATCTCCTTTATGTTTTTTTTGTGGTGCTTTTTTTTACAGCCAGCGCACAAGACCAGGTTATTGCTAATATTTCATCGGCTTTGGACGCCAGTAGCGCAAAAGAACTTATCAAATACTGTGGAAATAAAGTTGAAATAAAAATTGATGGAAGTACTAATACATATTCAAAACCTCAGGCAGAAGCGGTTCTGAGAGATTTCTTTCAAAGAAACTCTTCTGAACAGTTCGAAATAATCCATCAAGGTTCAAGTCCGGAAGGCTTAAAATATGCAATTGGTAAATATTCTATGAAACAAGGTTCGTATCGAATCGTTATGTTTTTGAAGATAGGTGATTCTGAATATAAAATAGACAGAATTACTTTTAGTAAAGAGTAGCACCATTATGTCACCGACTTATCTAACCAAAGAAGCCATAAATCGCTTCATTGCTTTGGCTATTGAAGAAGACCATGGAGATGGCGACCATTCGTCATTGGGAAGTATTCCTGAATCAGCCATTCAAAAAGCGGAGCTAAAAATCAAAGATGAAGGGATCATTGCAGGATTGGAAATGGCTCAACACATATTCCATTTTTTGGATAGTACGATTGAAATTGATTTTTTTAAAAACGACGGGGATCCAATATCTTCTGGTGAAATAGGATTTCGAGTGGAAGGCAATGCAAGAAATATTCTCGGTGCCGAAAGACTCGTTTTAAATTGCCTGCAGAGAATGAGCGGTGCTGCAACATACACGCAATATCTCACTTCTCTGATTAAAGGCACTGATGCTAAGTTATTAGATACCCGCAAAACAACACCCAATTTTAGATTACCTGAGAAATGGGCAGTTATGATTGGAGGTGGGGTAAATCACCGTTATGGCTTGTTTGATATGATTATGCTCAAGGATAATCATGTTGATTATGCCGGCGGGATAAAAAATGCGATAAATTCTACCGTTTCCTATTTAGAAAAAACCGGAAAAGACTTAAAAATAGAAATTGAAATACGAAATTTGCGCGAATTGGAGGAAGTGCTTGCTGTTGGCCAAATCCATCGAATCATGCTGGACAATATGCTCCCATCAGATATGAGACAGGCGATCCGGATGCTTGATGGTAAATACGAAACAGAGGCTTCGGGTGGAATTACGGAAAAAAACATCCGTGAAATTGCGGAAACAGGTGTCAATTTCATTTCAGTCGGGGCTTTAACACATTCCTACAAGAGTTTGGATATGAGTTTAAAAGCTACAGAATAAAAATGAACATACGTACAAAAAAGTATAAACTGCCAACCAATACTTACATTGGACTTGCATTTAAAGCGGTTCTCAAGCAACAATGGTGGGTTTTTCTAATTTATCTGGCAATCTGTGCGGGCTATTTTTGGATACCTAACTGGTGGTGGGTAATAGGTGCTTCTATTGCGCTTGTTTTGTACTTACTTTTCTGGCTGATCCAGTTTGCAGGTGTCACACAACTTGAACAGGGAAAATTTCTATTTGAGAAATTGGGTTATGAAATAAATAGCCAGCAGGTTTTGATCAAGCTCAACAATAAGCAGGGTATGCCCGTAAAATGGGACCAGATCAAAAGAGCAACTAAATCAAAAGATTCTTTTGTGCTTTACCTAAGCAAAGCACAACTTATCCATCTTCCTTTCAGAATTTTTAATAGCGAGAATGAAATAAGATTTCTCGAAACAGTTCTGAAACGAAAGGGCTATATCAAGGGATAATGTCCGGTGATCGCTACCGGCAGATTCGGGATAGGGTTGCCAGGTACTGTGCCATGGGAGAAAGGTCTCCAAAACAAGCTCAGGAGAAACTATTGAAATATGGCCTTAACCCTTCACTAGTTGAAAAAGCCATAGAAGAACTCAAAAAAAACAATTTTCTGGATACAGAAAGGTTCGCGAATGCTTTCGCTAATGATAAGTTCCGTTTCAATAGCTGGGGGAAAATCAAAATCCGAATTGAGCTAAAGAACCATCTAATTCCCGAAGACCATATTGATAAGGGTCTATCAAATATCGATCATGAAGAGTACACAGATAAGATTGAGGATCTCATTAGAAAAAAATGGAGTAAGCTCAAAGAAGATGAAAACTATTTAGCCAGGAAAAATAAAACAGCTTCTTTCCTGGTCCGGAAAGGTTTCGAATCTGATATAGTTTTCAATAAAATCGACGATTTAATGTCAGCGGGCAAACATTAATCTCTATTTGCCAATACTCATTGACTTGATCGATACATCATTTACCTAGTTTAGCCTTTCAATTAGATGTTATGATTCTTGCACAATATTGAAAAAATGGGCAAATTGATAAGTCAATTTTTTGATTATATGAAGTTGTACCGATCAGCTATAGACGTTCTTAATCAGATTAAATCAGTATTAAATCAATTAGAAGACGAAGACTACCATAAGCCGCTTCCTCAACTTTTTGATGCATCAATAGGTCAGCATGTAAGGCATACTGTAGAATTTTTTGATTGTTTATCAGATAAGCAGAATGTCATTAATTACGATTTGAGAAAAAGAAACTATGAAATTGAGACTTTTACACAGGTCGCAACGGAAAAGATAAATGAACTCATCAAGTTTTTAAGTAACAGACCTGTCGATATGCCGGTATTATTTATTGCCAATTTCGACACAAGTGAAGGAAAAGATCTTCAGATAAGCAGTTCTTTTGAAAGAGAAATCGCTTACAATATCGAACATGCCATCCATCACATGGCGTTAATTAGGATTGGACTTCAGTTTTTAAATGTACAGATTGATTTACCTGAAAACTTCGGAGTTGCCAGCTCCACTGTCCGGTACCAGCAGGAAACCTGATCATGAATTCATTGAGGAGGTTTTGGTACCGACTGACTCACTATGAGTACTGGCCGTTTGATCTGTTATATTTTCCTGTTTATTTCTACTATTTATTCCTGGCAATTAAATATCGGTCTTTTACTTATTTCACATCATCAAATCCTTCAATTGAAACTGGTGGTTTCCTGGGCGAAAGTAAATGGGAGGTTTTTAAACTAATTCCAAAAAAATATCTTTCAGTTACCATACTGTTTTTACCGGATGTAGAAATAGGTGATCTGGAAAAAAGTCTGAAAAAATCCGGGATTGCATATCCATTTATAGCAAAGCCGGAGATTGGAGAAAGAGGCTGGATGGTTGAAAAAATAAGCACCCGTGAAGATCTTGAGCTATACCTTTCGAAAATAAAAGTAAATTTTTTGATTCAGGAATTGGTAGTATTCCCTATTGAACTGGGAGTTTTTTATATCCGATACCCAAACTCCGAACAGGGAAGAGTTACTTCGATAGTAAAAAAGGGATTTCTTGAGGTTGAGGGTGACGGCACTTCTTCCGTTAAAGCACTTCTTGAAAAGAATAAGCGAGCAATTTTGAACTTCAATTTTGAGTCAGACTTTAAGCAATCATTACTAAAGAAGATCCCCGCAGAAGGTCAGAAAGTTATTGTCGAAAGTATAGGTAATCATTGCAGAGGTACTACTTTTATAAATGCAAATGATGAAATAGATAAGAAACTAAATCAAACTTTTGACTCTATTGCCAAACAAATACGGGGTTTTTATTTTGGGCGATTTGATTTACGCTGTCAGTCGTTTGAGGATCTGAAAAATGAAAAGAACTTTAAGATTATTGAGCTCAATGGAGCAGGTTCTGAACCAGGCCATATTTATGATCCTGATTACTCATTATTGAAAGCTTATCGCGATATTATTTGGCATTTTAAGGTTTTAGCTGAAATTAGCAATCTGAATAAAAAACAGGGAGTTTCTCCATGGACTTTGAAACAGGGTCTAAAAAAGTGGAAAGAAATTCGGGAATATAACAGATTAAAATAATTGATGCCTTCATACGAGGTTTTTTTGGTTGCATTTATAGTTAGCTATCTGGGTTCAATTCCGCCAGGAACCGTGAACGTATCAGTAATGCAACTTTCCATAAATAATCATCGTGCTGCCGCAATCTATCTTGGATTTGCTGCCAGCCTTGTTGAGTTGTTCTATGTTGCTATAACTGTTCAATTCCAAAGATTTTTATCTTCAAGCGAAGAATTATCATTTTACTTCCAAATCATTACTGCATCTGCATTGATTATCATTGGTGTCATAAATCTCTTTTCAAAGAGTAAATCTGAAACCTTTATTCGAAAAACAGCAATGAGGAGGCGAACTGGATTTTTAAGAGGGCTTGTTTTAGGTTTTCTTAATCCGATGACCATTCCCTTTTGGCTGGTTGTCACCAACTATCTTGTAAGTCATAACTGGGTTGAAGTAGAAGGAGCCAATTTCTGGGCCTATATTACAGGACTTGCAGTGGGGACGTTTGTTTTGCTCGTTACCGTAGACTTTTTAGGGAAGAATTTTCAAAAGATAGCAGATAATACGTTCATTGTTCATAAAATACCCGGTCTCGTTCTGATTGGAATGGGAATCTACAATGCTATCAAACTTTTTTGATTAACTCTTAAATCTGATTCTTCCCAGATCATAGCTAATATAAAAAGACCTCAGCATCATCGTGACCAGTAATGGGAGTAAGGCCTGGTTAAGATCCTGTGGGATAAATGCCCAAAATACTAATGTCAGAAGGTTGAGTACAGCCATGAACCTGAAAAACCTAGCTAAATAAGGTTTTAGTTTTTCGATATGAGTAAGATATACGAATGGAATATATAATGGGAATGCCCACAACAAGTTCCAGTTTGCTTTTGATAAATGCTCTGTTCCTACCCATAAAAAGAATAGCCACCAGCCGAATATCCCAATAACTGTAAATAAAATATAATCAATCCATTTACTTCTTTTAAGGGTTTTGAAATTTCGGTTGGTGATTAACCCTACCACAAAAAACAAAAGAATAAAGAAATTGAATGGAGTAAACCAGCCAAGAGGCTCTGGTTCCATCCTTTTCTCATATAATTTGTTAGTTGCAGAAACTAACGGTTTCTGACCGCCATTTTTTATGGTTGCTTTTTCCAAAGCGTAAAAGATGTAGTTAGGTAAAAACATATAAACATTTGGATCTGCTTCGCCGTCTATCTGGCTTCCCAGACCAATGTCAATGATCAGCTCGCCCCATGGCTGATAATCCAGGTAATCATGCATAAGATCACGAACACTTTTGCCCTCTTCTGCATAACCATAGTAGTAACTTACCTTTTCAGAGCCAAAAACATCAGTAATTACGTCTCTGATTTTGGTTGCACAATTATCATATACATAGTTGTAGAGATATTCCCTGTTTTCAGGTAAATAATTGTTTTCCAGGTAATCAAACATCTGTTGTGTTTGTTCAGGTGAAAGGTTTAATACCTGTTCATATACATACCTGTCCTGATCCGAATAAAATTTCAATACTCTGGGGAAACTCTTATTTCGGCCTATGCTGTAGAGCATTAAACCTTGAGCAAAGTTTGAGTAGAAGTTTTTTTGTTCGAAATCAAACCTACCATAGTCATACATCCAGTCAATATTTTGATTCGGATCAAATACCCGAATACCACTATGACCAAAAGCAGAATAAAGCTCGGGCTGATAAGGGCCAATAGTAATGATACTGATTTTTGCCTTGTCTGAAAGAGTAATTGAATATGAGGAAAAAACCAGCATTAATAAGTTTAAAGCAAGGAGTACTTTTTTCAGTAACAGTTTTGAAATAAGATTTTTGAATTGAGTTTGATTCATTAGGTTTACTCTTATGTTTGTCAGCTTTTCAGATTCCCTGGAATTAGCTTCAAAGCTAACTTTTATTCGTTTAATAAACGCAATCAAGATTTATTTGAGCTACTGGTTTTCCAGACTCACCGGAAAAGCAAGTATCAAGGGCTATCCAATCAGCTTTGCAATTGAACCTACCACAGCCTGTAATCTTCGCTGCCCTGAATGTCCCAGCGGTTTACGTTCTTTTACCAGGCCGACCGGTAAACTAAAAACGGATTTTTTTAAAGATATTATCAATCAACTGGCACCTTTTACAACCTACTTGACATTTTATTTTCAGGGAGAACCTTATCTGAATCCCGAATTGCTCAGGATGATTGCTTATGCAAATGAAAAGAAAATTTATACGGCAACATCTACCAACGCTCATTTTCTTCATATGAATGCTGCCAGAGAAACGGTTCTTTCCGGGCTAAAGAGATTGATAATTAGCATTGATGGACTTACACAAACTACCTATGAGTCATATCGGAAGGAAGGGTCTTTGGAAAAGGTATTGGCTGGAACTCAAAATATTATTCAGGCAAAAAAGGAAATGAATAGCAGATTTCCGATTGTGATTTGGCAGTTTCTGGTTGTTCGTCCCAATGAGCATGAGATAGAGCAACTTTATAAACTTGCGGAGGAGTATGAAGTGGATAAAGTAGCTTTAAAAACAGCACAGGTATATGACTATGAATATGGTAATGCGCTAATCCCTGAAAATGACAAATATTCAAGGTATAAGAAACAAAAAAATGGCACCTACAAGATAAAAAATGGGATCAGTAATCATTGCTGGAAAATGTGGAGTTCATGTGTTATTACATGGGATGGTAAAGTTGTTCCCTGTTGTTTTGATAAGGACGCAAAACATCAACTGGGTGATATCAGTCAATATGAGTTTAAAAAAGTGTGGAATTCAAAAGACTATAATCGATTCAGACAAAAACTGCTAAAAGGACGCAAAGAAATAGACATTTGTCAGAACTGCACAGAGGGAACTAAAGTTTGGGCATAATAAGTCAGATTTGACTATATTTATAAGATGTTAAAGGACTCATTTGAAACTCAGTTTGAAGTAGAGCTTGACAAAGACTATATTTTCATAAAAAGAAAAAAACGTGCAAATATGGTTTTGGTCATTCTTTTGGGTTTTTTAATAGTTCTATTTACATATTTTGGAATCAAACTGTCAGCTTTTCTGGGGTCTTCGAACTTCTTTTTTTTTCTGGTTCTGGATTTGATTTTAGCAGCTATCATCTGGGTCAATGTTAAAAACCACATTTATCCAATAACTGAGGTTGATTTAAAAACGAGAAAGGTTACAAAAAGACCGATCTTTAACTTTTTAAAAGAAAAACATTTTGAACTGGGAACAATAAAAGGAATTGATTTCCTGGTAAAGCCAATCAGTGGACATACTTCAGCTTTTGAGGAAGGAAATACGGATTATCGAAAGAGGATTGTATTAAAAACTCAAAATGGAGAGTTCACTTTGTTTTCCTTCATCAACAGGTCGGAGGATCTGGAAGACACTGCCAAATCGATGATGGAAAAAATTAATTATCTTCTGAAAACCACATCTCACCAATTAAGTTAAGAATCTCAGGGTAAAGACCTCCTGCACCTAAAATTTGCTTGCCAAAAAGGTAGTCATTTTGTCCTCTGAAATCAGACACCTTTCCTCCTGCTTCCTTTATGAGAATGATACCTGCAGCTACATCCCATGGTTTTAGATTATACTCAAAGAAAGCATCATATCTTCCACAGGCGACATAAGCAAGATCAGTAGCAGCACTTCCCACTCTTCTCAAACCATGACTATTTCGGATCAGCTTTTCCACTAATTTCAGATAAGGGTCAATCATACTGAAGTTTTGTACCGGGAATCCTGTAGAAACCAGACTATCAGTAAGTGATGTGGTTGCTGATACTTTTATCGGCTTTTGATTAAGGAAAGAGCCTCCATTCTGCCAGGCATAGAACATCTCTTTGTGATTTATTTCATATACGAGACCTGCTGTGATTTGATCTTCCTCTAGCAAACCAATACTTATTGCATAAGTAGGAACCCCATGAATGAAATTGGTGGTACCATCCAATGGATCGATTACCCAACGAATATCAGCATCAATTTCTGTACCTTCTTCAGCCAGTATTCCTGATCCCGGAAGCAGCTTGGTGAGTTTATCAACGAGCATTTCCTCACTTTTTTTGTCAACATATGATACCAAATCATTGGTGCCTTTTATTTCCGCATCATTTTGATTGAAGTTGCGGGCTTCTGTTCGAATAAACTCTCCAACCTCTTCTGCAATTTTTATGGCTCCTTTGGTTAGCTGTTCAAGATTCATTTCCCTGTATTACAATTACAAATTCTCCTTTTGGTTGTTTTTCCATGAAATGTTGTAGAATCTCTGAAGAAGTACCCGTTACAGTCTCTTCAAATTTCTTAGTAATTTCTCGCGAGACGGATATATTTCTTTCAGGGGAGAAAAAACTGCCAAACATTTCTAATGTCTTTAGTAGTCTGTGAGGACTTTCGTAAACTATTACTGTTCTTCTTTCCTCTGCGATTTCTTTTATTTTGGTTTGTTTACCCTTTTTGTGTGGTAAAAAGCCCTCAAACACAAAAGTATCACACGGAAAACCTGACTTAATCAAAGCAGGTATGAAAGCAGTAGCTCCGGGCAAAGATTCAATTTTCAGATCATTTCTTAGAGCTTCTCGCGCGAGCAGAAAACCCGGATCAGATATTCCTGGTGTTCCAGCATCAGAAATCAAAGCATATATCTTACCACTTTTTAATTCCTCAATAACCTGTTGGGTCTTTTTATGTTCATTATGTGCATGAAAAGACCTCATAGGAGTAGTGATATTATAATGCTTAAGAAGGACACCCGATGTTCGGGTATCTTCAGCCAAAATGAGATCAACATTATTCAATACCTCAACGGCTCTATAGGTCATATCTGCTAAGTTGCCGATAGGAGTAGGTACCAGATATAATGAAGTTGAATCACTCATTCCTCAAATCTACTCGAAACATTTAAGTAACGAAATAACTCAATCAATCTTAGCAATTTGTCTTCTGAAGTCAACTAATTCTTCATGCAAGACATATTTTGGAGAAATTGAGTCCTGCTCTACCTCGTATGTAATTAGAAACCCATTTTCAAGCCACATCATTCTGTAACGATCATAATCAGGGTTAATACTGTAAATTCCATTTTCTCTACTTAAGATTTCCAGATTATCTGTACTATCAACTCTAAATGCTGAAAAATTGAAACTACCATACCGTTGAATCAATTCTGAAGTGATATCTTTTTGAATAGTATACTTTTTCTTATACAGCTTTTCATCAACAAAATATAACATTAGCTGATTTACAGAACTGCTTCCCAGGTATATATAAGGATCATCAATAATATAGTACTCGGATCTGCCATCGTAAAATTCCCCCAACAGGTCCTGTTCTCGTTTTTCTACTGACTTAAAATTCCCCAACTCCAAAGACTGAAAAAGCAGTTTTTACATTTCAGTTGGAATTTTTTGAATCTCTGTGGTTGAAGATGCTGCTTCATTCTGAGTCAGTTCTTCAATTTTTCGATCTCTTGAATTTGAGCAAGCTATAGACAGAATACAAATCAGTAATCCTACCCGAGTCATAATTTATCAATAGCAGCAACCAGCTTACGGTCCTTATCAGTTATTGTATTTCCGGCATCATGTGTAGTGAGCTCTATAGTTACTTTGTTGTAAACATTACTCCAATTGGGGTGGTGATCCATTTTTTCAGCAATCATTGCTACCTTAGTCATGAAACCCCATGCCTCTACGAAATTTTCAAATTCAAAAGTTCTTTTCAGTTTATTATCAGATTCTTCCCACATATTTTTTTATTTATAATGCCATTATCCCTTCAATCTTATGAGCGGTTTTGTAGACATCCACAACATCATCGCTGCTTTTCATGAAGGATTTTATCGTTACACTTACGTATTTATTATTCGAGCTTTCTTTAAAACTTATTTCTCCCTCCGGTACGAGGTCCATTACCTCTTTACGCTTTTCAGAGGGTACGATAAACTTAAACACATACATACCCGGAAAGGTATGCTCAGCTTCCAGTTTCGATTTAAATGATTCAATATTCCAACTCATGACTAAACCTTAATATACAAAAAAAGTCCGCTTTTGGCGGACTTTAGTTTATCTGGATAAATTATTTTAAAAGAATTTATATCTGTTATCTTCTATTTCCGCGTTTTCTGTCAAAGCATTGTAGATGTTTTGGAATGTAAACGGATTAGTATTTCTTCTGAAAGAACGCTGATTATTGAGTACAATTGATCGGTATGCCTCATAACTTTCCACATCTGAAGGAACTTCTTTAGAGGTCAACGTAAATTCGATAATTCCATTTGGCATTTCAAAAGGAAGCGTAGATTCACCCTGCTCTAATGAAAATGCAACCCCAACCGCTTCAGGAGCAAAACCAAGATCTCCAAATGAATTGCTACTTAAATCAAGCTCCGTTGATCCATTTCGAGCTCCCAGGCCGTAAGCCATTGCTTTTTCTGAATAAGTACCACTCAATCCGGATATTTTTTCTTTTATGTATTCAGCTTTTTTCTGATCAATAACCTTTCTGGTGATTTCATTTCTGACATCATTAAGCTCAGCTGTTCCCTCTTCCTGGTAACCAGTTTGAACAGCCACAACATATTTATCATCCAACTCGAAAACATCTGAAACATCTCCATCGTCATTTGCTTTGTTGAATGACCAAAATACAATGTTTCTTGCATCAGGAAGATTCGCAACTCTCTTCGAGTTTTTGTTGACATTAGAAGCTTTTCTTACTTCCAAACCTCTTGCCTGAGCTTCCTGTATGAAGCTTTCAACTGAGTTGGCAGCCACAGCGAACTGATCCGCCTGTCTGTAAATTTCATTTAATGTAAGATCAGATGCGTAAATTTCTCTTTCAATTGTTGCAACTTTATAGATGATATTAGTTTTTGGTTCAGTGATTTTAATGATATGGTACCCAAATTGAGTTTCCACAACATTTGGAAGTAATCCTGTACCTGAGAATCCAAATGCAGCGTCTTTAAATTCCTGAACGAAGTTTGAGTTTTCTCCAAACCAGCCTAAATCTCCACCTCTTGAAGCAGTTCCATCAGTACCATATGTACTTGCCATGCTTTCAAAGTCTGCACCTCCTTTAAGTTCGTTGAGTACTCTTCTGGCTTCTGACTCAGCATCTTCATCATCAATAGAAAATAAGATATGACTTGCTTTCAAAAAGTATTCGTCACCTTCACCTGATTCAGATAATTTATGAATAGTCATAAACCCACCTCTTACGAAAGGATCTGTAACAGTTCCTTCTTCAACTAATATTCCATCTACTTTTAGCTGCTCAGGTACCTCACCAAGATTTGTGTAAGTAGAGTAAGGCATAAATCCTTCAGAATTGATATTTGCAAAAACAGAATCATTCTGAGCGTTCATTAAACCTTCCTTCAGCGATTCCATTTCACGCATGATATCCAGCGTATCAACAGCAGAAGGTACGATGTCATAAGAGACGAAACTTAAATCCTTTGTTTCATCTCGTTGGTATTGCTCACTGTTTTCATTCAAATAACTTCTAAGCTCGTTATCGGTAACATCAAACATTGTGTCAGAGACAGATGTAAACGGTACATAAAAGAATTCAACATTAGCTGTAGCTGAACTTTTGTACTGAGCTTTTGCTTCGAATTTGTTTGCAAACTTAGTCTTCTCTAATAGGTTTTCATATTTAGTCAATTGCCGCGTTGGGCCTAATGTTGACTCAAAAGCAATCCATGACTGTCTTTGTTGAGGAGTTGCCTGGCTTAAATTCCTAAGGAAATTAATAACATTATTTTTATCAAATTGACCCGTATTGGGATCAGTAAAATACTGTCTAATCTGAGGGTTTATATTATTTCCCTGTACCATGTCAATGATCTCAGCATTCGTTACATCGATACCTGCTTTCTCGAATTGAGGCTGAAACACATTATCAACTATGAGTTCCTGCCAAGCTTGTTGTCTGATTTGTTCCAGTTCAGTAGAAGAAGGATTTCGACCTGTATTTAAAGAATAATTGTAGGAAATTAAATCTACTCTTTCAGTAAAGTCCTGGTAATCAATTGTGGTACCGTTTATCTCGCCTATCTCATTATTTTGACCAAATAAAGCTGAATTTCCCTGAATAAGATCAGTACCAATAAAGGCAACCATCGAGAATGCAACAAGCACTACAACGATTTTGCCCATTTTTTGTCTAAGTGTATTTATCAAAGCCATAATTCCAACATGGATTTTATTAAGGACGGCAAAAATACATACTTGATTGGAATATAAAAACGTTTCTAAGCCTTTGATTTACAAGGAGTCCTCATTATCCAGAATTGATAGCTGAACTTTATCGATTCTATTCTCTTCTTTGCTTATGATTTGGATGAGAAATTGGTCAATCTGAATCTGTTCATTGATCTCTGGAATATTCTCGTTTTCGGATAAAATCCAGCCACCCAAAGTGTCATAATCACCTTCCGGAATCTTCCAGTTATACTTTTCATTGAGGTAATCAATTTCATGCCGGGCACTTAAAATGTATGAATTATCATTTAATTCTTCCTCAAGTAAAGATTCATCATCATGTTCGTCCCTGATCTCACCGAAGATTTCTTCAATAACATCTTCCATACTTACTATTCCAGAAGTGCCTCCAAATTCATCTACTACCAATGCAAGACTTTTTCTTTCATTAATAAATTGAATCAGAATTTCATTAGCGGGCATTGTTTCCGGAACAATTGGAATTTTTGTAAGTATTTTTTTTATGTTTTCCGGTTTTTTAAATAATTCGAGTGAGTGGCAATAACCGATCACATCATCGATATTTTCTTTGTACACTACAATTTTTGAATGACCTGAACTTACAAATGCTTCTTTTAGCGAATCTATAGGGTCATCAACATCTACAGCAATAATTTCTGTACGCGGGATCATACACTCCCGAACTTTTACCTGCTTAAATTCAATAGCATTGTTAAATATTTTGGCGTCAATTTCAGTCTCCTCTTCTTTGGTAGGGGTTGCTGTTTTATTTATATAATTGGAAAGGTCTGTAAGACCATAAACAGGGGCTGTTGGTGTTTCATCTACTTTCAGGAGGAACATGATGCCCTGTACCAGACTTACAATCGGATAGAGAATTATGTAAATAATAAACATTGGTACTGCCAACAATGCAAGCAGGAAGTCTGGGTTGAGTAAAAACAAACTTTTAGGTATGAACTCAGCAGTTATCAAAACTATAATCGTTGAGATCAATGTTTGAAAAATCAGGATAAAAATTCCGTCATTGAGATATGCAGGAAGGACTCTAATTAGCCAGGGTTCGAGCATTAAAGCCATGAAAATACCATATATTACCAAAGCGAGGTTATTTCCCACAAGCGTTGTAGAGATAAACCTGCCTTTGTGCATTTTAAAAAAAGAAAGAATTCTTCCGGAAATAGTACCTTTTTGAGAAAGAAGTTCTACATATAGTTTATCTGCAGAAATAAAAGCGATTTCCATACCTGAAAAAAATGCAGAGAATAGGAGGCATAGTAGAATTATGATGATATATGTAGTTTCAATCATTTCGCCCTTTTCTTGTTTTTACCTTTTCTATTCTTTTGAGAACTGTTACTTTCATTTTTTTTCGCTCTCTGACTTTTTCGATAGCCATATAAAAATAACAATGTTAGACTGATCATAAAAATCCAATATGAATCAGTGATGGATAATACCATTGATTGATGTATCCCTATCACAAAAAGGCCAACTGCAAGGAAGAAATATATAGAATCCGGACCTTTCAAAACTCTTCTTCGATTTGTAATGTACCCGATGGTTTCAATATTTGATATGAAGTGAAGTCCTGATTTGCAGTCAGACCCTCACCCGTATGAACTTCCCCATCTGAAATAATAGTTACAAACTTTTCAGTATAGAAAGATTCATTATCCGGATCCCAGAAAAGTTGTTCGGTATTGAGCTCGTCTCCGTTCTGAAGATTTTTCACAATTACATTTCCTTCCCCCATATATAAATTATCCTCAGCTATTTTTATAGCATAATTTGACCTAAATGTACTTGAAGGCAGCCCGGAATCATCAAAATATTCTAAAAATAAACCAGAAGGCCATTCTCTATCTCCATTCTCAAAGTCCTGTTGTTTCGGCGCTGATAGTCGAAGCACTATTTTGCCAGAATCTGTCATCATAGTTTTAACACTATCCATCTCAGTAATGGGGCCTTCATAGATCTCAGCTTTAAGCAGGTCTTTTCTTTCTTCACAAGACCAGCTCAGGAAAAATAATCCGATTACAATCAAAAAACGGCCACAAAAATTTGGGGCCGTTTTAAAAATCAGTTTCATCCTATTAGTTTGAAGGCCTTCTTTCTAAAACAACAGATTCATTTATCCAGCAACCTACCTGAATAGTCTGTCCTTCTTCATAACCATCATTGAATATATCTTCGATGGAAGGGAATAATGCTTTCGCTTTGCTCATTCCGGCAGAATCTCCTGCTCTTTTATATTGATTATATGCAGCAATGAAAATAGCATAATCTTCTGTTTTCTTTTCACCTCCCTTGCAATCTTCAAAACTTGACATGTACATATCACCAACAAGCGAATAAGCTTCACTCAATGAAGGGTCAAATGCCAATGCTTTTCTGGAGTTTGATCTTGCTTCAACCTTGTTTCCATTAGAATAATGAAGTTTAGCAATGTTTAGGTAAACTTCTGCTTTTTTAGTGTTCTCGTCAGTAAGATCGATAGCTTCCTGATAATATTCAGAAGCCTGAGCAATATTTCCGTCCTGTGCCGCCCTAATTCCTAAAAACTTTGCAATACCGAAAGAAGGCTCTTTTTCATTTACAATTTGAGCTGCTTCAAAGGCAAGAGGTCTGTCTGTACACTTTCCAGTAAGCATCAGCTGGAATATCTTTTTAGCCATTTTTATGTCATCAGGAGTAAGTTTAGGTCCCAGCTTGTCCTCAACCATATCACAGTCAAGGTCTACAGCGCTTGTCAGCATTTTATCAACTGTATCAGTAATTTTTTCCAGTCTGCTCACATTTTTACCAGCAGCTTTTTTAGCGTCAATTACATCTGTAATCTGAGTATAAATGTCAATAACTTCTTCATCACTAATAGCTCCGCCAGTAACTTTATATCTCCTTACGACATCCATGTAGGCAACGAGGTTATTGTCATAGAAGTTTTCACCATTTAGCTTGAATGCTTTTTGATACATTTCGTAAAGCTCCTGGTATTTTGATTTATCGTTTTTGTAAAATTTATAGGCAGGAAAAACCTTTCTGTTAAGCACATAGTCTTCTTTACCAAAATACTTTATCCTCAAATCATACATTTCCAGAGCTTTTGCCTGGTACTCTTTTTTCTTTGCTTCATCTGTTTCAACTTCAGCAAGCTCTTCGTAAATGGTTGCCCCATTTATATAGATAGATGCATTCAGGTCAGGAGTATTCTCCAATAACCAGCTATGTGGTGGGATAGCTTCCTTATACTTTCCAAGCTTTACGAAGTCAGTATAAAGTGCATTTTTTTCTTTAGCTATATCCACCTGTTCTCCCCAGTTCCATCCGGGTTGTGCTGAGGCAGCTCCAACTATTATAAAAATAAATAATAGCGGTAATGATATTTTTCTAGCTAATGTCTTCATCATTTATATTTTAATCATATCGTCTTTGTACAAACCATCTGTCATTGATTGTCACACCAAAGGTAACCTGAAAATAATTTTCTCGTATCAGATTGCTTTCGGTAGTACCACGCCACCCATATTTAAAGGCAGCATCTATGTTTGACAATCCCCCTACTGGGAAAGAGCCTCCAAAATTAATACCAAAATCATTAATTTCAGTATTTTGTGGAAGATAAGGTACCTGTTTATAGGATAATCCGAATTTATAATTGGCTCTTTTGAAGTAATTGTTAACATTTTTTATGTCTGGAATGTAGCTCACCCCAATTCCTGCATTAAAAATATCTCTTGTATCTATTCCCAATCCTTCTACATTTTCCCACATTTGATATTCAATATCCATAGCAATAGTGAGGAAATTTGCTTTTTCATAGGAAAATCCGATTCCAAATTGCTGAGGGACATCTGCAAATATTTCAACATCTTCTTCAATTATATCATCCTGCAACAATGCGCCAAGCCCTGAATATCGCTGAATCGAAATATCTTCATTTCCCGTTAGACTTCCGGCGAGATGATAGGTAAATCCATAATTGAAAAAAGTTTGCTCTTTTTTAAGATTAATTCTGTGCCCCAGACTAAATTCGATATTAAAATCATTGTAAATAGCCTCATTTGTGTAGCCTGTTCGGAAATCAGTAACAGTAAATAAGGTATCAGGACCTGTAACGATATTATCTATCGTTTGATCGATTTTCCCAAAATAATAGGAAGCACGCACTCCTACATTTATTCCATCTACAACCTGAAATCCGTTGGACCAGGACAAACGACTGATTCCTCCATTACCTTCAAATTCAGTAATAGTAATATCCTCAGTCCCAACCACAGGAGCAATTGAAGATAAAAAATAATTTACATTACTAAATGGCTCCAAACTCACCTGAGTTCCCCATCTACCCTGGATAAGTGGAAATGCAAGAGATAGATAATTTAAACTGGCGGTTCTGTCTGTTAGTGAATTAGTTCCCCCGGTGTAAGTTCTTATATCAGCTCTTACACCAGCCTGAAACATGGCGAAAATGTTGTATGTAAGCCAGGCAGCGTTTCTATTATTGGTAGCATATACTGTTGGCATTCCTATACCCACACCTCCCATGGCTTCATTGTGGGCATATGATACAGGTATCAGTTCTCCGATACCAAAGCTGGAATAAGGGGATGTGATCGACTGTGAATTTACCTGCAATACAAAAGCTGCCAGAATCCCCGCAACCAACCATTTCTTACCTCTCATTATGTTCAAAAATTGTATGTAGTCCTTTCAAAATTAAATTTGGGCGTACAAAGATGGGAGCTTTTATTTTGCTTTCAAAGAATGAATGGTCGCCACCGGTCATAATTATTGTTAATTCGTCAAAAATTGAAGAAAATTCTTTTATAAACCCCTGTAATTCATACCTTACTCCATCAAATGCCCCTTTTTGCATACATGATCGGGTGCTTTTACCAATCGAACCTGAATCAGTATACAGCTCTTCTTTTTCGAGTAGTGGTAGTTTTCCGGTAAAACTATGCATGGCTCTTGCCCTCATTTTATATCCAGGAGAAATTACTCCTCCCTGAAAACAACCTGACGAATCTATTAAATCAAGTGTAATACATGTGCCCATATCAATTACCAATACATTCCGATTTGGAAACTCTGCATTTGCACCTACTACTCCTGCAATTCTGTCAAGTCCCAGTGTTTCTGGCGTTTCATAATCCAGATGTATTGGCAGTTTTGTTTTTCTAGTAAACTCCTGAATATGAGAATTATTGAATTTTTTTTTAATTGATTCGATATCCACGTTGGAAACATTGGAATAAAAGACGAGATCTACATTTTGAGCAGGAATTTGCTCCGGACTATCATAGATGCTAACATCTGTTAGTTCCTCATTTTGAAAATATCCTGTTTTGACACGAGTATTTCCGATATCTAATATTAATTGATTGCTGGAGTTCAAATTATTTCTTTTATTGCCAAAAATAATGAAACAAGTCAAGGTTATAGGTATTATGTCAGGCTCATCACTCGATGGCCTGGATGTAGATTTCTCTTATTTTAATAAAACCAATGCCGGTTGGACCTATCAAAACATTAAAAGTGAAACAATTTCATTTCCTAAAGAGCTACAATCTAAACTTAAAAATGCTGATCAAATCTCCGGAAAGGAATTGACCATACTCGATATTGAATTTGGCAATTGGGTTGGTAAAAAAATAATGGAGTTTTGTGAAGATTGTGAGCAGGTTCCTGATCTGATTTCTTCTCATGGGCATACGATTTTTCACGAACCTGAAAATGATTTTACTCTTCAAATTGGAAACGCTGAATGTATAGCACGGAAAACTAAACTTCCGGTAGTTTCGGATTTTAGATTAAAAGATATACTAAAAGGAGGTCAGGGAGCACCTCTCGTAGTGATTGGAGAAAAACTTCTATTACATGAATATAAATCATTTCTAAACTTAGGAGGGATCGCCAATCTAACTTTGTTTCAGGAGGAAGCAATAAAATCTTTTGACATTGCACCATGCAATCAGGTTTTAAACCATTTTTCTAACAAACTAGGTTTAGCCTATGATGCAGAAGGAGAGTGGGCCAGAAAAGGTTCGATTGACAAAGAATGGCTCGAATATTTAAAGACTATATCGTATTTTGAAAAGAATCCTCCTAAATCTCTAGCGAATCAGTTTACCAGTCAATATGTGTTAAAAGGCTTCCCAGCTAAATCAGAGGATGCTCTAAATACATACTGTTATTTTTTAAAGTATGAACTTGAGAAATGGATCAAAAACCTGTTATCAGGTAATCAGAAGATTCAAGTTTTAGCTACTGGAGGAGGGGCTAAAAATACCTTTTTAATGGAAGTCTTTAACCAAAGTCCATTCCTGGATGTTATTGCTGGAGATGAGCATGTTATTGACTATAAGGAAGCAATGATTTTTGGTTTCCTCGGAGCATTGAGATGGTTTGACCAGGTCAACATACTGAGCACAGCAACAGGAGCCAATTCTGATAGTTGTTCCGGGACAATATATTATCCTTGAAAATTTTATTATAATTTTGATCAAATTAATTGTTATAACAACAAACTAAACCCGAATAAATGAAAGATCTCCTGAAAAAATTTGAAAATAAAAAACCGGAAATTGTTTTTGAATGGTCTGATTCTGAAACTGAGGCTGAAGGCTGGGCAGTAATCAATTCATTAAGAGGAGGTGCTGCAGGAGGGGGAACCCGTATGAGAAAAGGTCTTGATAAAAGAGAAGTTGAATCATTGGCCAAGACTATGGAGATTAAATTTACTGTTTCCGGACCTCAGATTGGGGGCGCTAAATCCGGGATCAATTTTGACCCAAATGATCCCCGTAAAGGTGAGGTATTGAAGAGATGGTATCAGGCAGTTTATCCATTGCTTAAGAACTATTATGGCACTGGTGGTGATCTGAATATTGATGAAATCCATGAAGTGATTCCAATTACGGAGGATTTCGGGTTATGGCATCCCCAGGAAGGAATTGTAAATGGCCACTACAATCCCTCAAAGCCCAAAAAAATACAAATGATCGGAAGGCTAAGACAGGGGGTTTCCAAAACTCTTGAAGATCAGGAATATGTTCCTACTTCTGATAAGAAATACACTGTAGCTGATATGATCACAGGTTTTGGAGTAGCAGAATCTGTAAGACATTTCTATACTATTTGGGGAGGCAACATTGCATCTAAGACGGCAATTATCCAGGGTTGGGGAAATGTAGGAGCGACTGCTGCGTTGTACCTGGCAAAATATGGAGTGAAAATAATTGGAATTATAGATAGAGATGGGGGTATAATCGATGAAGAAGGAATGAATCTTGACTCCATTAAGAAACTATTTTATGACCGTCAGGGTAACAAACTGGTTTCTGATCGAATGATATCTTTCGAAGAATGCAATGAAAAAATTTGGTCGCTCGGTGGTAATATTTTCATTCCTGCAGCAGCCTCAAGATTGGTCTCCAAAGATCAGGCAGAGAAAATGATCAGCAATAAACTGGAAGTAGTAGCATGCGGAGCAAATGTACCATTTCAGGATACAGAAATATTTTATGGCCCTATCGCTGAACATGTAGATAAGTCGGTAGCACTTATTTCAGATTTTATTGCAAACTGTGGTATGGCAAGGACATTTGCATACCTCATGGATCCTGATAATGACGAAAAAATTACAGATGATGAAATATTCACTGATATCTCTCAAACAATAGAAATTGCTCTAAAAAAAGTGTATGAGTTAAATAAAGGAACCACACATCTTGCTGAAACCGCCTTTAAAATAGCTCTCGAAGAATTAATTTAAATTTGATTTGTTTTTAAGCAGTTAATATATCATTTTACATTTGATAAAAGTCATCTATGATTCTTTAAATGAAGAAGCTACTCGGCATTTCATTTGTACTTTTCGCTCTTTTTTTATGCTATCCCACATTTGCTGATGCAGGCACTGATGAATTAACTACGTTGTCAGTATCAGTTGAAAATGTAGACAGTGTAGAAGTGTCAAGTCCCGGAGATGATCATCATGGTCCTGCACCCTGGAGTGTAATACCATTTGTTGTGCTATTATTAATGATAGCAACGGGTCCACTTTTTTATGAACATTTCTGGCATAAAAACTATCCCATAATTGCAGTTGCACTTGCTGTAGTCGTTGTCTTATACTATCTCTTTCTATTGCATAATCAGCATAGTCCGGTTCATGCAATGTTTGAATACATACAATTCATCGCCCTGCTCACCGGGCTCTTTGTTGCATCGGGAGGTATCATGATCATTGTGGACAAGGAAGCAAAGCCGCTTACCAATGTGATCATACTTGCAATAGGAGCTGTGATCGCTAATATCATAGGTACAACAGGTGCTTCAATGTTACTTATTCGGCCATTTATACGTTTGAATCGTAATCGTATCAAAGCCTATCATATTATATTTTTCATTTTCCTCGTTAGCAATATTGGGGGTAGTCTCACACCAATAGGAGATCCACCTCTTTTTCTGGGATTTTTAAAAGGAATTCCTTTTTTCTGGACACTTACTAATAATTTACTGCCATGGGCATTTGCAGTGCTTGTGTTACTTGTATTTTTCTATTTCTTTGATAAAAGAAATAAGTCAGACTACACACTTGGAGAGGAGACTACTACACCTACCGGCAATGTTGCAATTAGGGGAACAAGGAATTTCGTCTGGTTATCTATAATTGTTGCTTCAGTTTTTCTTGATCCAAATGTTTTTGATTGGGTACCTGCTATAAAGTATGATGGTCAGAATTTCTCATTTTTAAGGGAGATTATAATGTTCGCATGCGCGTATCTTTCATTTAAGTTCGCTGATAAGCAGGCATTATCAGGGAATGAATTTAACTTCGAACCAATTCGTGAAGTTGCATTTATCTTCATTGGCATTTTCGGAACCATGATGCCAGCACTTGAATTAGTAAGTGAGTTTGCTCAGTCTCCGGAAGGTACTGAAATGATCACTCAAAACACCCTCTACTGGGGTACTGGTATTCTTTCAGGTTTTCTGGATAATGCACCAACTTATATTAATTTCCTGACCGCCGGAATGGCTGCTGATGGAGCCAGCATAAATAAAATACAGGAAGTAATAATGTATGCACAGGGTGCTTTCCCGGAATCCCAACTGGAACTAAGAGCGATATCTATTGCAGCAGTATTTTTTGGAGCTATGACTTATATAGGTAACGGACCTAATTTCATGGTAAAATCCATAGCAGAACAAGTAGGTATTAAAATGCCTTCATTCTTTGGTTACATTATTCGATTCTCGATACCTATACTATTACCATTATTGTTAATTGTATGGTTGATATTCTTCGCTTTCAGCTAGATTTTAAATAATTGGGAATTTAAAGCCTGTAATGCCTCTGTCTTGTAATCTTTATTCACAAGAATGGAGATGTTATTTCTACTTCCACCGTAAGCTATCATTCTGATCGATATATTTTCGAGGGCTTTGAAGATCTCTTTTCCTACTCCTTTGTGTTCGGCTACCATATCGCCTACAATACAGATAATCGTCTGATCTTTGTCTACTTCTACCTTTCCGTAAAGCTTTATTTCCTCTATTATTTCAAGTAGGTGAGAATCATCATCAATAGTAAGAGAGACAGCAATTTCAGATGTTGTGATCATATCAATCGGGGTTTTATACTTTTCAAAAACCTCGAATACTTTTCTTAAAAAGCCATACGCCATAATCATACGGGAAGACTTAATTTTTATAGCAGTAATCCCGTCTTTTGCAGCGATTGCTTTAACTGCCTGTGAAGTTTGCTCTGAAGTAATCAGCGTACCATAGGCTTCCGGATTCATGGTATTTTTTATTCTGACCGGAATATCATAATGCTGTGCAGGAATTATACAGTTTGGATGCAATATTTTAGCACCAAAATAAGCAAGCTCACCAGCCTCCTCAAATGATAAATTTGATATTGGCATCGTTTTATCAACAACCCTTGGATCATTGTTATGCATGCCATCAATGTCTGTCCAAATCTGCACCTCCTCTGCATTGATAGCTGCCCCAATTAAAGTCGCAGAATAATCACTTCCACCACGTTTGAGATTATCTATACCTCCCGAAAAGTTTCTACAAATAAATCCTTGTGTGATATACAGTTCACAGGCTGGCCCCTGTGCGATGATTTCATTTATTTTCTTTTGTATTATGCTGACATCCGGCTCCCCATATTCATTCAAATACATAAAGTCAACCGCAGGAATAAGACGTGAGTTAAATTGCTTTTCTTCAAGGTAATATTGAAACATATGGGTTGACATCAATTCACCCTGAACAATAAGAATTTTTGAAATTTGATCGAAAAAGGGTTGAGCGATTAACTTCTGAATTTCGTTGAAAACCTTATGTATATAATCAAAGGCCTTGGATTTAAAGATTTTAGTTTCATAAAGTTGATCGATAAAAACATCATATGAATCTTTAAGAGTGGCGACTTTTTCCTTCGCTGAAAGGGTATCTCCGGCATTATAGGATTCTATTATTGAAACAAGGGAATTTGTGGTCCCGGAGACAGCCGAAAGAACTACTACTTTAGGAGAATTATCTGCAGAAATCAGATTTGCAATGTGATGCATTCTTTCAGGTTTGCCCACGGAAGTGCCCCCAAATTTCAATACTTTCATCGCTTAGTCTTTTAGCATTAGCATTTTTACTGCAGTGGCAGCGGCTTCATCACCTTTATTTCCATATTTACCACCAGCTCTGTTCAAAGCCTGCTTTTGATTGTTGGGTGTAAGGACTCCAAAAATGACAGGTTTATCATATTTCAATCCTACATTGGTTATACCATTTGCAACCGCATCACAGATGAAATCAAAATGTCGGGTTTCACCCTGGATTACACATCCTATACAAATTACTGCATCTATTTCCTCTTTTTTTGCCATCCACTGTGCACCAAGACTTAGCTCAAAACTTCCGGGGACATTTTTACGAATGATATTGCCTCTTTCTGCACCCATTTCCAGAAGGGTTTGAAAAGCACCAGAGTATAAAGCTTCTGTAACCTCAGTATTCCATTCTGAAACTACTATTGCAAATTTTTTATTTGAAATATCAGTGATTCCTTCCCTGGAAAAATCACTTAAATTTTTATTACTGCTTGACATAAATAAAAAAAGGGTAGAAGATTAATCCTACCCTTAAATATATAATTTTATCTTCTTTATTGTGCAATTAAACCTTCCAACCTTGCCTTATGTTTCTTGGCTTCGTCATAAAGAGGAGAATCAAAATAATCAGCTACAATTTTTCCATATGTTTCCGCAGCATTTTTAAGGTCTCCATTTTCTTCATAAGCAATAGCCAGCTTCTTTAGATAAGTAGGTGTAAACTCTTTATTTGGTTTATGGCCGACAGCTTGCTTATATTTTGAAATAGCGTTTTCGAAGTCTTCCAATTCCATGTAAGCATCTCCAGCAAGAGAATAGGCTCTGGATTGGATTAATATATCATTACTGGAGTATCTGTCCAGATATCTTACAGCATTCTCATAGTCTGTCAATCTAAGATAAGTAGCTCCAATATAAAAATTTGCAAGGTTTGCTGCTTCTGTGCCACTATACAAATCCACAATATCAAGGAATCCGTAATTATTACCATCCCCGTTTAGTGCTCTTCCTAAACTGTCTGCTTCAAAATAATAGACAGCCTGAAACATTTCTTCCTGAGCTTCCTGGTTTTGGGTATTCTGATAGTTTTTGTAAAAAATGAATGCTGCAACAAGTAGTGCAATAAATCCACCAACACCAAAGACTATGTTTTTATTTTTGTTGTTGTTAAAAAACTCCTCCGTTTTAGATACTATCGCATCCGGATTTTCAATAAACTCTATACCCTCGTCAGTTTTCTTCTGCTTAGTCTTAGCCATTTTTTCTCAATTTGAGGCGCAAAGATATAAATATTCTAGAGAAACGTATTATTCCTCAATAAAAGGATATTCTTCATCCGCATAAACATGAGTATATGCATCAGAAGCAGGTGGAAACTCTGATTCTTCCGAAAACTTAACCGACTCAGCTACAATGGCTTTTTGTTCATCATCAATCTTCTTAAGCTCCTCTTCAGCAGCAAATTTCTTAGCCAGAATAGTTTTCTTAACCTGCTCTATCGGATCTCTTTCTTTGTATTCCTGAACTTCCTCTCGGGTTCTGTATTTAGCAGGATCGGACATCGAGTGTCCTTTATATCTGTAGGTTCTAAATTCAAGTAAAGTCGGCCCGTCTCCTTTTCGGGCTCTTTCTGCAGCTTCTTCTACTGCGTTATGTATAGCTTCAACATTCATTCCGTCAACAGGTGCAGAAGGAATGTCATAAGATTCACCCAATTCGTACAACTCATGCACATTTGAGGTACGCTGGACTGAAGTACCCATTGCATAGCCATTGTTTTCAATCACGAAGATTACCGGAAGTTGGTAAACCATAGCAAGGTTTAAAGCCTCATGAAAAGCACCTTGTCTTACTGCTCCATCTCCCATGTAACAAATACATAGATTGTCGGTACCTTTATATTTTTCAGCAAAGCCTATTCCTGCTCCTAAAGGAATCTGTCCTCCTACAATACCATGACCACCCAGAAAGTTTACTTCCTTATCAAACATATGCATTGAGCCACCCTTTCCTTTCGAAATACCGGTTACTTTACCATATAACTCAGCCATAATCTTATTTGGATGTGTTCCTAATGCAAGTGGATGCGCGTGATCCCTGTAAGCAGTGATGTATTTATCACCTTCTTTAAGCGCGGATACAGAACCTGCTGCACATGCTTCCTGTCCTATATACAAATGACAGAAACCTCTGATCTTTTGTTGACCGTATAATTGACCCGCTTTCTCTTCAAATCTCCTCATCAATGCCATCGAGCGATACCATTCCATGTAGGTTTCCTTAGAAAATTCTTTCTTTTTTGAAGCTTTACCTGATTTTGTATTTGTTTTAGCCATTCTATTTTTAACGTTAGCTTTGCTCTAAAGCATCATTGCTTTAAGACTGTGCCATGCGAAATTAAAGCAAAATGAAGCCTCCTCAAAATAAATGAATATTACAAGCTTAAATCTTCAATATTTTAAGAACTATGATTTACTAAAAATCAGTTTTTCTAACCGGTTAAACTGCCTTTTGGGGAAAAATGGCGCAGGTAAAACCAATATCTTAGATGCCATTCATTATCTGGCATTTACAAAAAGTGCTTTTAATTCTGTTGATTCACAGAATATCAATCACAACGCTCAATATTTTCGGATTGAAGGAAGTTTTACCAGTGACAAGGAGCATAGAATACTCTGCTACCTTGAAAAGGGTCAAAAAAAAGAGTTTCGTTTGGATAATATTAGCTACGAACGTATTTCAGACCACATTGGAAAAGTGCAAGTAGTACTTCATACCCCTTATGATACTGAATTGATCCGTGAGACCTCAGAATCTCGAAGAAAATGGATAGATGGTTGTATTTCACAATATGACCACCATTACCTTGAAGCACTTCTCAATTATCAGAAAATTCTTCGTCAGCGAAACTCATTGTTAAAATTAACGGATGGGTCTCTTAATGACTCAAATAAAACATTATTGGATACGTATGATGATCAGCTAATCCCGTTGTCTATAGAACTAGCTAAAAAAAGGTCAGAAATAGTAAAAGAGCTAAATCCTTTCTTTGAAAGATACCTGTCATCTATAGTTCCCGAATCTGAAGAATGTACAATTACATACAATACGAAAATATTGGGGGATGATTTCAGGGAGGAATTTAGTAGAGCAAGAAAAAAAGACCTTATACTGCAAAGAACTACGCTTGGAGCTCATCGGGATGATTATGTTTTTTCAATCAATGACAGGTCCATTAAGAAATTTGGTTCGCAGGGTCAGCAGAAATCTTTTTTGATTGCTTTGCGACTTGGGCAATACGATCATCTTAAATCAAAAAGTGGAAAAACCCCAATCCTTATGCTGGATGATGTATTTGACAAGCTGGATGATCAACGAATTGAAAATTTGATAAGCCTCCTAAATGATCCGGAAAGGTTTT
>CAYTFO010000001.1:53808-55988 GCA_964437135.1 uncultured Roseivirgaceae bacterium
AAGATAACACGATCAGTTTTGGGGAAGCCATTAAGAAGTTTTTAAAAGAAGAAGATCTTGAAAAAACTTTTAATGAGAAAAAACTGCTGTTGATGTGGAGGGATATCATGGGCGATATGATTGCAAATCGAACACTCAAACTCTACATAAAAGATCAGATTCTTTTTGCTACCATTACTTCTGCGCCTTTGAAGCATGAATTGTCCAATTCCAAAGAAAAAGCAATAAAACTGATCAATGCAAAGATGGAAGTTGAGGTAATACGGGACATCCGGTTTATGTAGGATCTATTCCGGCATCTTTGTTTGTTTTTCCCTGAATTTTAACTTCCAGATCAGGTAATAATTCAATCCGAAATTTGAGTTTTTAAATTCTGTGCCCGATTTTTTATTTCTACCGTATCCTGGAATATCATAGGTTTCAATTTCATCCTCATTTGATATTTGTTTTAGAAACTTGTATCGGATTGTATAACCGAAATAGAGTTGTTTCCAGATTCTAACATTGAGGGTTCCTGTCAGTTCAAGCCATCTCGCTCTTACTCCCTCGTCTTCCAGATCATTTTCGATATTCATGTAAAAGTCATTCGATTTTAAATAATACAATTTATTTGTAAAAGCAGATTCTGCATAGTTGAGTCCAAATCCCAGAATATTTTCATTTCTACTTGTGGTCAGAATATTGCGCATAAATCCTATGCGATAGTATGTGCCGCTGCTTTCATAGTCATAGCTAAAAGAGCGGGTCCTTGTTTTGCTTCCAAGTTCACCATGTAAAAACCAATAGTCATAAAAATCAACTGAAGCTCCTACTTCAAAACCCAGGATGTCGGGAGAAAAACTTGATAATGGAGCAATTACATCTACTCCAACCAGGAAAAATGAGGGACTCCAGTCCTTTTTTGTGGTATCTGCAACCTGTGCACGGATCAAAATGAACCCGAATAAGCAAAGAGTACTAAAAATATATTTCAATGTTATTCAGATTGTTTTTGTTTAAAATCGTGCTATTTACCCTTATGGAATCGAAATTGGATACCCTAATATTTAAATCGGAGAAAATCTCACTGATGTCACAATCCCGTTCAAAAATCGATGCCTGCTTGCTATACCCTACAATGAAAAAATATGTAGCTGTATCTGTTACAAATCTATAAGTTGTACTTTCCGCGCTTATATCGATTGGCAAAAACAACGTATTAATTATTGTATCACCGGAAAAATTTCCAAGGTCATCAATTATGATTTCATCAAAAATGATGAGCCGGTCATCTTCAGGATCCAGCAGGTTGAAATTTATCCCCAGAAAATCCTCGTAAGGATCCAACTGGCAGTCCTCAACATCATTACATGCCAGAGCTACTAAAAAGACTATAAATACAATTAATTTTCTCATTGCTGCGGCAAATTTATGATAATTCAGTATCTGAGGAACGAATACAGGCTTTGATTTGTATTAGCTTTGCAGAAATATATTGATAGCGTGAAGACGAGGAGCATAAAAAAAGATAAGGTCAACATTGTTACACTTGGTTGTTCAAAGAATCTAGTGGATTCAGAAGTGATGTTGACCCAGCTGAGAGGAAATAAGATTGCGGCAAGTCATGAATCTGATAAAGATGATGCCAATATTGTAATAATAAATACGTGTGGTTTTATTGACAATGCCAAGCAGGAATCAATAGATACCATACTCAGATATGCGGATGCCAAGCAGGAGGGAATCGTAGAGAAAGTATATGTTACCGGGTGTTTATCACAAAGATACAGGGATGATTTGCAGGCTGAAATTCCGGAAGTAGACGCCTGGTTTGGTACAATGGAACTTCCCCTTTTATTGAAAAAATTCAATGCAGATTACAAGAAAGAACTGCTGGGGGAACGAATTACCACTACAGACAGACATTATGCTTACCTGAAGATTTCAGAGGGATGTGACAGACCGTGTTCATTTTGTGCTATTCCTTTGATGCGAGGAAAACACGTATCAAGACCAATTGATGAATTGGTTTCCGAGGCTTCATCCCTGGTTAGGAATGGAACAAAGGAAATACTATTAATTGCACAGGACTCGACTTATTACGGGTTGGACTTATATAAAAAACGAAATCTTGCTGAGCTATTAGACAGACTTTCCGATGTAGAAGGGCTTGAGTGGATTAGACTTCATTATGCATTTCC
>CAYTFO010000001.1:55998-58336 GCA_964437135.1 uncultured Roseivirgaceae bacterium
CGATATTTTAGATATCATGACAAAAAAGCCAAACATCTGTAATTATCTGGATATTCCTTTGCAGCATGGTTCAACTAACATGTTGAAAATAATGCGGAGAGGAACAACTCGTGAAAAAACAGAAGCTCTACTAGATGAAATTCGACAAAGAGTTCCTGAAATTGCTATCCGGACTACTATGATTGCGGGACATCCAGGTGAATCTGAGCAGGATTTTGAAGAGTTAATGGGTTTTGTGGAAAGAAGCAGATTTGAAAGATTGGGGATTTTTACATATTCACATGAAGAAAACACCCATTCATATAGTTTTGAAGATAATATTCCGGAAGAGGTAAAACAGAACCGGGCGAATCAGGTTATGGAATTACAGGAATCTATTTCTTTGGAGTTGAATCAAAGAAGAGTTGGAAATGCGATGAAAGTATTGGTAGATCGATTTGAAAGTGGCAACTTTATAGGTCGCACCGAATATGACTCCCCTGAAGTAGATAATGAGGTAATCATTGATGGCAACAATGACTATTTAAAAATAGGAGAATTTGCCAATGTGAAGATCAATGAAGCAACTGCTTTTGATCTTTACGGTACTTTAGTTAGAACATAACATGAAAATTGAAAAACTCGATTTTTCTGATACCGGATCTTTTTCCGGGCTTTTTTTAGACTATGTAGCCAATAAAAAAGAACTCAGAGATTTATATAGATATTACCCATCGATTGAATCCTTTGGGAAGATTATAGAGGAAAGGACATTCTCAAAAGAGCAAAGAATAAAGCTTCAGGAGGTTTTGTCTGCTGAATACGGAGCATTAGATCGTTCAGATGCCGTCACGAATAATTTGCTTTCTCTTTCCGGTGATAAAACATTTACTGTAACCACCGGGCATCAACTCAATATATTTACAGGTCCACTTTACTTTATTTATAAGATTGTAACCACTATTAATCTGGCTAAATCTCTTAAAGAAGCCTATCCAGACTATCATTTTGTGCCGATTTACTGGATGGCGTCAGAGGACCATGATTTTGAAGAGATCAATCATTTCAATCTTTTTGGAAAAAAATACACCTGGAAAACAAATCAAACAGGTGCAGTGGGAAGGTTTGCTCCCCAGTCTTTAAATGAAGTTATTGAAGAGATTGGCGTGCGATATGACCTTTTTGAAAAAGCTTACCTGGACTCATCTACATTGGCAGATGCAGTCAGATTTTACTGTAATGAGCTATTTGGAGATGAAGGTCTAATTGTTATCGACGCCGATGACCGGGTGCTTAAATCTCAATTTGCAGATGTCATCAAAAAAGAATTAGTAGAGCAAAAGGCCAATAAAATTGTAGAGGAATCTAATAAAGCTCTAAAAAAATTAGGATATACAGGGCAGGCATTTTCACGTGAGATAAATTTTTTCTATCTGAACGGATCCAGAGATCGAATTCTGTATAAAGACGGTGAATATTCGGTGAAAGGAACGGATTTGAAATATACACAGGAAGAAATTCTAAACCTTGTAGATTTCGAACCAGAGAGATTTAGTCCCAATGTGATTATGAGGCCGGTTTATCAGGAAGTAATTCTTCCCAATATAGCATATATCGGAGGGCCGGCTGAAATCGCCTATTGGCTGCAATTAAAACAGGTTTTCGAATATTTTGAGACTTCTTTTCCTCTTCTGGTGCCTAGAAATTTTGCGATGCAGTTAAATGCAACGACTGCAAAAAAAGTTACAAAGCTAAATTTATCTGCTAAGGACCTATTCAGAGATGCACATTCTTTGAAAGTGGAATACCTGAAAAATCACGCGGAGAATACTCACTTACTGGATAAAGAAAAAGAAGAGTTGACTTCATTGTTTGCTCAGGTCAAAAAGAAAGCTGTCAGAATTGATGGTTCTTTAGAAGGGTATGTAGCAGCTGAAGGAACCAGAGCTGCAAAGCATCTTGATCATATCGAGACAAAACTCAGAAAGGCCAATGAAAAGCAAAATGATATAGCTATGGAACAGATAGATTATGTCATTGAGCATGTTGCTCCCAATGGAAATCTTCAGGAACGATATGAGAATTTCCTCTCTTTTCAAATAAATAATCCTAACTTCTTAAATACACTTTTGGATAACTTTGACCCACTTGATTTTAGATTTTATCAATTTTGGGAAGTTTAGAACGAAAGAAAATATTCAGAAGAGAACTCACCAGGAAGAAAAACTTATTATCACAGGAAGAATTTGTCTTTAGAAACCAGCTGGTAACGGACAGATTACTGGAGGTTTTATCCGAATTGTATTACAACGGAATACATAGTTACCTTCCAATTTGTCGAAAAAAAGAACCTGAAACA
>CAYTFO010000001.1:58346-62323 GCA_964437135.1 uncultured Roseivirgaceae bacterium
ACAGAAACTTAGAGAAGAAGGAAAATATATTCTGGTTTCAAAAAGTAATTTCGAGACCATGGAAATGAAGCATTTTATAATGGATGCTGAACTTATTCTGGAAGAAAATTCATATGGAATTCCTGAACCAAAATCCGGAAACATGGGTAGTTTTTATAAGATCGAAGTGATTCTGGTTCCTTTATTGGCAGCCGACCGGTCGGGGAATCGTATTGGCTACGGAAAAGGCTTTTATGACCGATTATTGGCAGACATTAAAGATGATGTGCTCAAAATTGGATTATGTATAGGTCCGTTGTTCGATAGGTTTGACTTTGTGGAACCTCATGATATAAAACTTGATTATTGTATAACACCATTTGAAACCGTAAAGTATTGATGATAGACGTATTGATAATTGGTGCCGGACCTATTGGTTTGGCTTGTGGAATTGAAGCGAAGAAGGCAGGTATGAGTCATTTAATTATTGATAAGGGTTGTTTAGTGAACTCTTTATATAATTATCCGCACAATATGACTTTCTTCTCTACTTCTGATAGACTGGAAATTGGAGAGGTCCCATTCATTTCGCATAACCCTAAACCAACACGACCAGAATCTTTGGAGTATTACAGAAGGGTAGCTATGTCCTGGAAATTAAATACAAATCTTTACGAAGAAGTACTGGAAGTAAAAAAAGAGAATGATCTTTTCACAGTAGATACTTCAAAGTCCAGCTATCAGGCAAGGTCAATCATCATTGCAACTGGCTTTTATGATCTTCCTTATTTATTGAATGTTCCGGGAGAGAACCTACCGAAAGTTAAGCATTATTATGATGAGCCACATCCATATTTTGATATGAAAGTCACAGTGGTAGGTGCTGCGAACTCTGCAGTTGATGTAGCCTTGGAGACGTATAGGAAAGGAGCAAGGGAAGTTACTATGGTGATAAGAGAAGAAGAAATTGCTCCGACAGTTAAATATTGGGTTAAGCCGGATATTGAAAATAGAATTAAAGAAGGATCTATTAAAGCATATTTTCAATCTAAAATTTCAGAGATAAGAGAATATGAAATTGACATTGAAACTCCGGAAGGAAAAATTACCCTTGAAAATGAATTTGTTCTCGCAATGACCGGATATCAGCCGGATTTCAATTTTCTTAAGTCTTTGGGGATTAAGCTTGGTAATGATGAATTTTCCACACCTCATTACGACGAAAAAACCATGGAAACCAATGTTGAAAATGTGTTTTTAGCAGGCGTAATTTGTGGTGGATTGAAAACCAATAAATGGTTTATAGAAAATTCCAGAGAACACGCTGAACTCATAATCAAACACCTCGCAGCCAAATATTAATTATTATTTATTCGATTTTAAACAACTTTTTTCTCTGCTAATCGTCAAAAAGTGATGAGTTTCCAAACGAATTCCCAGTTTATGGGTTTTGATATCATTACTTAACTACGAATTAATGGCTAAGAAATACTGGTTATTATTAACCATGTTGATAATTTCCTCCTGGGCTTTTGCTCAAAAATTTACCCTCAGCGGATATGTTAAAGATGCATCAAATGGCGAGACCTTAATAGGGTCAACAATATTTGTAAGAGAAATCGGAGGAGGAAGTGTTACCAACGTTTATGGATTCTATTCTATAACGCTGCCATCCGGTGATTATACTGTAGAGTATAGATACATTGGATTTGAGACAATTGTAAAAAACATTTCTCTTCAAAAAGATGAAAGGATAGATGTTGAGCTGGGAGAGACAGATACTGAACTAGAAGCAGTGGTGGTGACCAGCGAAGCTGTAAACTCAAATGTAACAAACATTGAAATGAGTACGGCTCAACTGGATATTAAGTCCATTTCAAAAATACCGGCATTTGCAGGTGAAGTTGATATTATAAAAAGTATTCAGTTACTGCCAGGAGTAAGCTCAGTTGGGGAAGGGGCCAGTGGCTTTAATGTTCGTGGTGGAGGAGTAGGACAAAACCTTGTATTATTAGACGAAGCTCCGGTATATCAGACTTCACATTTATTTGGATTCTTTTCAGTATTTAATCCGGACGCAGTAAAGGATGTTAAATTGTATAAAGGAGGGATACCTGCAAGATATGGAGGAAGGCTTTCGTCGATCCTGGATATCCGAATGAAAGAAGGGAATTCCAAAAAACATGAAGTATCCGGAGGTATTGGAACTGTTTTTAGTCGATTAGCTGTTGAAGGGCCTATTGTAAAAGATAAGGCATCATTTATCGTGGCGGGAAGAAGGTCTTATATTGATGTTCTGGCAAGACCATTCACAGATGTGCTTGATAATGGAGCTGCATTATATTTTTATGATCTGACAGCTAAAACCAACATAAATATCAATGAAAAGAACAGGATCTTTTTCTCAGGTTATTTTGGGAGGGATGTTTTCAGATTTGATGAGCTTCAGGGCTTTGACTGGGGCAATGCCACCGGAACACTGAGATGGAACCATTTGATCAACGATAAATTCTTTTCTAATTTCACGATTTTTTATAGTGACTACGATTATGGATTTGCTTTCGGAGAGGACGATCGGGATAATTTTAAATGGGATTCAAATATTTTCACCTACAATTTTAAACCTGAGTTCACATATTTTATCAATACAGACAATGAGCTGACATTTGGTGGAGAGTTGTTACTGTATCGTTTCAAGCCAGCAAATGCAACGGGTGCAAGTGATGGAATAGTAACGGATGTCAGTCTTGATGAGAAAAAAGGACTTGAAGCTTCATTTTACATAGCCAATGACCAGAGTCTCAACGAAAGAATCAGTTTACAATATGGATTGAGATTTTCATCATTTAGCTATCTGGGCGATGGAGTTGCCTATCAGTATGGGGATACAATTCCGGGAGAAAGAAGACCTGTGACAGGTCAGGAGGAATATGACAATTTTGAGACAATTGCCAATTACAATAATCTGGAACCAAGACTTGCTATAAGATATGAATTGAACGATAACTCATCCATCAAAGCAAGTTATAACAGGATGAATCAATATATTCATCTAATTTCGAATACAGTGGCTTCAACCCCGATTGATGTTTGGCAGCCCAGTACTAATAATATTAAACCCCAACAGGGAGACCAGGTAGCTTTAGGTTATTTCAGAAACTTTTTTGATAACAAACTGGAGACATCAGCTGAGGTTTATTATAAATGGAATAGAAACCAGGTCGATTACATCGATGGTGCTGATATTTTTATCAATGAATTTCTGGAGGGGGAACTACTAAGCGGCTTAGGAAGAGCGTATGGCCTGGAATTGTATGTAAAGAAAAGTTCAGGAAGACTAAACGGATGGGTGAGTTATACACTTGGAAAGAGTGAATTGAAAGTTGATGGAATCAATTATGGCAATGATATTGAATTGAGAAGAGGAAACTGGTATCCAACTCGTTTTGATCAGCGTCATAATTTGAAAATAACCTCAAATTATCAGTTGAATAAGAGAATTACTTTAGGGGCGATTTTTACATATATTTCCGGAACTCCTACTACATTTCCAACAGACAGGTATTCATGGCAGGGATATGTGATCCCACTGGTAGAAAATGAAAGGAACAATGTGAGAATACCGGATTATCACCGACTTGATCTTTCATTCACATTGGACAATGTTTTCTTTAAGAAACCTGAGAAAGACAACAGTGATTATTTGGTAATTTCCATTTATAATCTATATGGGCGAAGAAACCCATTCTCAATTTATTTTGCACAGGGTACAGATCGTGTACCTACTGGTCAGCCTGTAGAAACTCAGGCAACACAGGTTGCTATACTTGGAACTGTTCTTCCGGCCATTTCTTATAATTTCAAATTTTAAGGACTCATGAAAAAAGGAATATATCTAATACTTACGGTTGTTGTTTTCTTTTCCTGTGAAGATAGGATTATGCCGGATCTGGGCACCCCATCCAATCAAATTGTTGTGGATGCTTTTATTGATAACA
>CAYTFO010000002.1:0-14665 GCA_964437135.1 uncultured Roseivirgaceae bacterium
TGAACGATGGCTCCTGCTGAGGTGGGACACTTCGTAACCATTTTCATTAAGCAGACGGCTAAGGTAAGTACCAACGAGGCCTGTTCCGCCTGTGATTAAAATTTTCTCTTTCATTTGGATCACAAATCTTAGTTAAAAAAGGTTGTTTATCGTTGTGTAAACCATTTTTTAGTGTCGAGGTTAACTCTATAACAAGGAAACGCGGGTCGAACGGGTATTTAAGCCTACGGTTGCATTAAAATGTTTAGAATCTTGCTACATTTATAAACAAATGATACGGTATTTTGTCCTGTTATTAGCGTTATTTTTTTTAACTCCCTCGAGTTTCAGTCAGGTTTATGAAGAAAAGGTATCGAATGTTTCCCCCGAAATTGCAGGAAAAAAGACAGTGGGTTATGTAACGTGGCTGGATTTTCCGGTTGAAGAGGTAAGATACGGTTTTTGGAAATACAGCCGGAAATTTGGATTGCCCAAAAACATGCGGACACATTACGAGGTGATCATTCCTGCCCGTGAGTCCACTGCCAACCAGTCCCTGACACTGTATGCATTATCCATTTCGGGAGATCCCGGATGCAAGTTTTCATTGTCATTGGACCTTGAAGCCTTGCCAGAAGCAGCACATGTCAATTATCAGAAACAGGTCCGAGACTTATTGATGGACTTTAAACTAAATTTCTATCTTGACTACTTTGATAACCAAATTTCCGAACTGGAACGTATCTACAACCGACAGGCCAGAAAATATAAAAGGCTTTTAAAAAAAAGGGGAGAAAATAACAGCAAGGAAAAAGTTTTAGATGATTTATTAATTTTACAAAACAAAATAAGTCTATTGAAAGAGAATAAACTAACACTCTTACGTAAGTAGCGTAGCTTTAATATAAATTAATAAATTCTTATCAGGTAAAAAATTATTTAATTTCTTATGAAACAATACAAGATAGTAATTTTCACTTTAATAATGGTTTTAATAGGTTGTAAACAAGAACAGAAAACCGTATGCGAACAATTTGATGAAGTTGATTTGGAAATGCTTACCCTAATTGACGATATCAAGAAAGAATATGCAGGGAAAAAAGAATTTCTAAAAGCTTTTGATGACGCACAGATTTATTGGATACAATATCGGAACCGACAAATCAAAGCGATCTTTCCTTTCAGCCCTAAACAATATAAATATGACGTCGGTGATTGTAAATGCGAAGTGTATCGAGAGCTAACAGAGGTTCGAATAAAAGAGCTTAGAAAATGGGTTGAGGGTGTTCCAAAATCAGAAATATGCAGAGGCTCCTATAAAACTAATTAAGTATAGTCTCCAAAATGTGGAGAACTATACCTAATCATGCAAATCATTAGAATACATCGTACTTTATCCCAAGATTAAACGTTGTGCCGGGATTGAATCTGGTAAACACTTGTTCTTCGGCTCTGAATCCCGTGTAAAACTCCTCTCTTAAATCGTTTAGAATATTATCAACTCCGAGGTTTACTGAAAAACGTCGTTCTTTACCGAATGACTTATTCATATTGAAATTGAGGCTATGGAATGGTTCTGAAAACACATCCGGAGTTAAGCCTCCCCCTACAATCGTTAAGGTTGGTCCATTTACGTTATAAAAAATACCGGCGTCAAAACCAATCTGCTGGTCTACATACGAAAGCCCCGCATTGATGATGTAAGGTGCCTGACCAGCCATTGCTCGTGTATCTGAAATAGTTTCTCCTGTCTTCTCAAAAATCTTTCGGGCGTCAAACTCTGTTGATGACATTTCTATTTCTGAGTGTACAATAGTCAAATTCCCGGAAATACTCAGTTTTTCCAGCGAATTAGATATAAAATCAAGTGACTTCCTTGCTTCTAATTCAACGCCTAAAACCGTGCCATCGCCCACATTTCTTGGTTGAAATTCCAGGCCTGTCTGGGCCGCTGGAATTCTTACCAGCTCAATGGGACGGTCAAAGGTTTTATAAAACGCACTTACAGATAGTAATTGTGCTCTTGACATGAATAATTCCCAACGTAGATCCAGGTTGTTGATTCTTGTTTCAGTAAGTCTTCCATCCCAGATAGTATTTCCATCGCCATCAATGAATGGAAACAATCCCCCATTAAACGTTCGATTTGTTATAGGATCGAGAATCTGGGCAAAGGAAAGTTCTTTGAAGGAGGGTCTTGCAATCGTTCTGGAAAATGAAAATCTGATATTTTGATTTTCTGAGGTTGACAGAATCGCATTAAGCGAAGGAAAAAAATCTAGTGCATCCAGAACCTTTTCATTATCTAAGTTATTTCCCACTCCTGACCGTGAAAACTCCTGATCACGTCCGGTATGGCGTTGTGTGAAGTCTTCCATCCTCAGCCCGGCAATTAATTTTAAATTGGCAAGTGGGTTGAATTCGGTAGAGATATAGGCCGACAAATTGCTGGCCTTTGAATTGTACTGATTTGAGTTGGGGATGTTGTTACCTGTTTGGTAGTAATATACTCCTTCCGGATATATATTTGAATCTGTTAAAACTTCGTTTGGATCACCGGAAAGCACTGGGGCTGCTCCAAAGCGTTGAAGATCAAAAAACAGAATTTCGTAGTCCCTTTCTTTGTATAAATATCCTACTCCAAGTTTAATTTTTGAGTCTCGCTGAAACCAAGACCCTTCTTTGGTTACGTCTGCTCTTGCAGAATAATTGATCTCCTCCAGTTCTCTCCAGATTCTGCTAGGATTTCCTCCATTTCCCGCCTCAAATGTCGGGCTGCCGGTATTTAAGGTAAATGCAGTTTTTCTCACGTCAGGGTCGGATAATCTGGATAAAGTAGGTGCAATTTTCCATTCAAGTTTCCATTTTGCATCATCAAAATAATGCTCTCCATTTAGCAAAATGTTAGTAAGTCCACGCTGATTATAATCTAGATTGTAGGAATCTGCCGTATAACCTGATTTTCCAACAGCAGTGCCATTATCGTCTATAAAGAATTTTGCTGCTCTTCGTTCTCCGTTTTGTAGGTGCAGGACACTCAATTTATACTTGGAATTATTTGTCTTATATGCGAGTCCTCCCAGGCCTCCTAATAAAACGGACTGATTTGTTAACAAGCCACTCTGTATGTATGCATATACTAAGTCATAATTGTCCGCAGAACCATCTCTTTGGTATTCGGCAAATGCGACGTCATCGAAAAATTGCGTATTGCTTTTATAAGTAGCACTAAATATATACCCCAAGGTGTGCCCATTCTGAAGTTGCTTTTGATTTCCGGCAGATAAAGAGAGGCTGTAATTCATTGGGCTGGTCTCAATCACAGGACCCAAGGAAGAATCAAAACTTCTAACAAAGTTATTAACATCCTCCGGAGAGTAATCACCTCCAACCGGATTAGGAATTTGTTCTCCTCTGGCCTCTTCAGGTAAAGCCCTGGTTCCGTCATCAAAACCTAGAAAGTCTGTTGTACCTCCGGATGCAGCTAAAAAGTCGTTCTGAAAATGCATGGCAGGGTTGAACCCAATTCCTGCTGATATTTCAAATATTTTCTCTTCGGGAAAGTCTTTAGTTTCTATGTTGACCAAACCGCCTGTGAAATCTGCCGGCAAATCAGCAGTAGCTGTTTTAAGCACGATCAGGTTGTTAAGAAGGTTTGTTGGGAATATATCAATCTGCAAGCTATTCATGTCCGGATCAAGACCAGGAATTTCCATTCCATTTAAAATTGTTTTGGTATATCGGTCACCCAAACCCCTTACGAATACATATTTCCCCCCTTCAACTGAAACTCCTGTAACACGTTTTATAGCTTTAGATGCGTCAGAATCACCAATTTTTTTAAAGCTAGCAGCTGAAATACCATCCATTAAGTTAGCTGATTTCCTTTTCACAGACAAGAGTGCCGCCTCGGAATTTCGAATCACCTCTGCAGTTACGACCACAGCCTCTAGTTCCGCTATTGACTCCCGAAGCCTAATATTTTCGAAATAAGTAATTTGATTTTCTTCAACAATCACATCTGTTATGGTAATTGTTTCGAATGACACAAAGGATATTTTCAGATTATAATTTCCAGGAGTTATGGAAATATTGAAATTTCCATCAAAATCGGTAATGGCACCCTGCGAGGTACCTTCCACAAAGACCGTAACCCCAATCAGAGGTTCTCCTGTGGCATCTTCGATAACTACACCCCTGATAGTCCCTTTACTTTGGGCTGAAAGATAGCTTAATCCAACGATGAGTAAAAGAGAAAAAATGAAAAAAGAACGTTTGATCATATCAAAATTATTTGTTCCAGATTTATTTTTGAACAAAACAAAAAATAGGCTTACCCTTATGGATAAGCCTATTTTAAATTTTACCTTTTTTTAAAGGCCGATTTCATTTAATGCCCCTGACTTTGAAGCCCAGGTCCAACTGTAATCAGCTGAAGATCCAACTGTATTGGCGTTTTCATCTACTGCCGTTACATTTGCTGCAGGTACACCTACAAAAATATCAGCAACGGTCTTTCCTGACGGCAACGTTACCTGAATTCCTGTCATACTTCCCTGACCAACATCACCGGTTGTCATGGCCTCATATTCTTGTACAGGTGATCCATCGCTAGTATTGAACCCAAAGAAATAAGTGTTTTTGATATCAACATTTCCATCTGCATCGAAATCAACTGCTGCAGGGCTATTGCCTACATAAACCACGCCATTTGTAAAAGTGTGAACAAGTGGATTTCGCGTACTGGCGAAGTAGTCTGCATCACTTCCCTCAGGGCCGTCTAACTCATAGCAACTTCCTCCAGGATTGACAATAATGTAGTCATTCATAGTACCATTCCAACCCTGATCTGTATCCATTCCGTCATCTCCGACGTTCCATATAAGTGCATTTGTAACATTTACGCTTCCACCAAACCACTCGATTCCATCATCCTGATTTGCGACTACTTCAATGTTTTCTACAACAGTACCAGAACCAATCCCGCCAAGTGATAGACCATTGATTTCATTTCCAGCTCCAATGTTAGCTCCACCATGTCGGATTGAAACGTAAGTAATTGAACCAGAACTTTCAGTATCTGCTGCAGTACCACCATAAAGACCATTTGGATCTGAGGCAGGGATACCTTCAATTTGCACTTCAGGAGCAGAAGCACTGATGAAGGTATTACCTAAAACAATTACACCACCCCACAAACCATTAACGTCGGGGGCCAGGTTTGGACTTTGAATTTGACCAGGTACAATATCATCAGCAGTAGATGTAAAGATGATGGGCGCATCAGCTGTTCCATTGGCAAAAAGTTTTGAACCTCTAGCAACGAGCAAAGCAGTGGCATTAGCACCTGTTCCTGGCTGTCCTTTGATTACAGTACCGGCTTCAATGGTTAACTCTGCACCGCCAGTAACAGTAACTCGGGTAGCTAGCTCATAAATCTTGTCCGCTGTCCAGGTTGTATTTGCGGTAATATTTGATTCTACAATAACTGATTCAAATTCTGGAGCGACAACGGCTAATACATGAGTTGTGGATGCTACATCTTCGTCAGAGTCTGTAGCTGTAAAAACGAATTCAATTGAAGACCCTGACTCTGCAACATTAGATTCGTACTCAAAAGCAACGACCTGTCCGTCAGTAGTGATGTCCACTGTTGCAAATGCTTCACCATTTTTTGTAATAGTCAAAGTTCCAGGAACATCCTCCATGGTAATCGTAGCATCCACAGGTCCAAGTTTTTCTCCTCCTGTGATTGTGGCTGATGCAGGTATACCTGATATTAGAGGAACTGGACTGGTTGATATAGTCAAGACAACAGTAGCATCATCTTTATCTCCTTCGGCATCGGTTAATGTTAAAGTTACAGAACCAGCACCGGGAGTAGATCCTGCAGTAAAGGTTACCAGTATTTCTCCCTCCTTTGCATCGGCTGTTCCATCTGTTGTAATTTCGGCTGTTCCACCTGTGGCTGAAACTGATGCCGAAGCAAAGCCCGCTTCTGCGGTAAATGTAAAGTTCAAGTCAACCGTCGAACCTATTTGTACGGAAGTTGCAGAAGGACCTGAGACCTCAGGAGCTGCCAGATTTTCTACTGTGGGTTCATCATCATCATCCTCCTCACAAGAGGTGAAAACTACCATTGAAAACATCGCTAAGAGCGCTAATAATTTTCTCATTTTAAAAACATTTTTTGATTTAGTATAAATTACGACACAAATTTGATCTTTACATGTTAACTCTCCTCACAATTGATGTTACGATATCATTAAAGTAATGTGATAAGATTTATGTGAGTGTTACCATAATTACAATTTTGTGAATATACTTTTACAAAGATGTTATCGCAATGTTACCTAGACAGATTCACTTTGGATAACAACGAACGGATAATGTCATGTGTCGATACATTATCAGCTTCTGCTTCATAATTGAGCAGTATTCTGTGGTTCATTACGTCATCGGCAATTTCTTTGATATCTTCAGGAAGCACGAAATCGCGTTCATTGAAAAACGCAATAGCTTTTGCGGCCAGGTTGAGATTTATGGAAGCCCTGGGTGACGCCCCAAACTGGATATAGTGTGCTTCATCTTTTAGCCCGTATTCAGCCGGATTTCGGGTTGCAAAGACTAACTCAATGATATATTTCTGTAAAGAGTCCGAAATTTCAACCTGATTTATTTCCTCTCTGATAGCAAATATATCCTCCTTTGAAAGCAGAGTTTGTATATCTGCTTTAAATGTCATGTTAGACATTCTTCTCATTACTTCAAGCTCTTCCTCTTTAGATGGATAATTTACATGAACTTTAAGCATAAATCTGTCAACCTGTGCTTCTGGAAGTGGATAAGTACCCTCCTGATCTACCGGATTTTGGGTAGCCATTACTAAAAAGGGTTTATCTAATTTAAACGTTGTCTCTCCTATAGTAACCTGCTTTTCCTGCATGGACTCCAACAATGCTGATTGAACCTTTGCAGGAGACCGGTTTACCTCGTCCGCAAGGATCATATTTGAGAAAATCGGGCCTTTTTTAACTTCAAATTCAGCTTTTTGCTGATTGTAGATCATGGTACCAATAAGATCAGCAGGCAATAGGTCAGGAGTAAACTGGATTCTTTTGAAATCTAAATGTAAAACATCTGCAAGTGTATTTACTGTCAATGTCTTTGCCAATCCAGGTACACCTTCCAGTAAAATGTGTCCCTGGGTAAAAAGACCTATCAGCAATCGATTGACCATATGTTGCTGCCCAACAACTACTTTGCCCACTTCATCAATCACCTGGCTAATCTTTTGTTGATGTTCACGCATTAAATCCTGATCCATAATCCTTTTTGTTTTGCTGCAAAAATATCGATCTCTTTGAAAAGAAGAAATCCATTTACAGAGACGGTTAAATTAATATATTGTTTCTAAGAATTCTTAACATTTTTTAATACCCAGAAGATCTCTGTAGCAATTTCCAGACATCTTTCTGAATATTTTATTTCTTCCAAATCGGTATCATCAAACTGCTTCGGGTCATCATAAAATAGTTTTATTCGTTTTTTAGCACCCATAACAAAGGGACAATTCTGATCTGCCTCATCACACGTCATAATGGCCAGAAAGTTTTCCCGAGGATTTGAAGGGTCATCAAATGTCTTTGAGTATGCTGTGATTTTTTGTCCTCCTAAATCCGAGGTTATGGAATACCTTGGATTATTTTCTCCCTCTGCTGAAATCTGTAATCCTGTATTTCTTAGAGCTTCAATTGTTCTTTCATTGCATGCTGTCACTTCTGTCCCACCACTGTAAGCATTGTGATCGGATATGCCATAATAATCACAGCCAACACTAAACCAAACCTGGGAAAACTGGCTTCGTCTCGAATTATGTGTGCAGACAAATAAGACATTAATATCCTTATTTTCTTTGAGTAGATCTGAAAACTCTTTTAACGTTTCAATTCTGGCAGCAGGAATAGAATCAAAGTTTGACTCTATCTCGTCTAGATACTGAGAAAAATTCATGATTGTTAGTATTGTGGATTCTATAATATTTGTAATGCAATATTAATTGATTACTTCGTAGTTGTACAGAATACTAAACAAACCTGACAAAGAATTATAGCTTCCCACCTGACTTATTCTATCTTCAATAACAACCAGAATTAATTCAGTATCGGATAAAAAATCATATTCCAATACCTCTGCAGGCACTTCAAGGTTTATTTCTTGCGTATCTAACGTAAGTGAATATAACCTCACTATTTCCTCATTTCCCAACCGGGCAAGAAAGTAAAGCTTAGATTTCGAGGGATTGAACTGGATATTCCGAACAAACTCATATTCCGAAGGTATTGTGAAAAAATCTCTCAATTCTTTGTTGAATAAATTGTATCGGGATAATTGATTTTGTCTGAAAAACATTATTTCTGCTTCATTTATCCAGGCAGCTTCATCCGGCCCATCTAAAAGAAATTGAGAACCAGATCCATTTTGATTGACTGTGTAGTAACCCTCACGAACATAATTTGAGTTTTCGGGACCAAAGAGTGATTTAAACAAGACCTTTTGCTGTTGTGGACTCCATAGAGGTTCAACCAGCAAAGCACTATCATTGGTAAGGTTTATTACCTGCGTGTAGTCGAGTGAATCCACTCGAAAAGGCATTTTAAAGATATTTTCATTGTTGGACCACATCAGCCAGTTGCCATCAGGAGACCACACCGGATCAAGGATTTGGGCACCAAACTGTCGATCAACTGTCGAATCATTCAATCCGAAAAAATAAAACCCCGAAGCAGATAAATCAGGAGTCCTGCTGAAAGGATATATACACGTTGTAGTATCAGATAGTCTAACACTTAAAGGAATGTGGTAACAGGAAAAAAAGCCATAAACTGCATTCAGGTCAAATCTTTCGTGAATTACTGACACTGGAATTTGGTTTTCAAAAAAGCAGTTTTGTATGGGTTCCGGCTCAGCTAAAACTTCATCCTGATCTCCACAGCTAATTAAAACCATGGACAAATAAATAAGCACATAATAAATGAGGTTTTTCATTGAGAAAATCACCTTATTAAATTAATTTCTCGTGGAACAAAACTGTTCACTGTATTATACAAATTTAAATCTACAAATTAAGATCACCATTAATTATTAGTGATTAGAATATTTCTGAAATAGGTATAGCTAAATGAATTTCATGCTAAATTTTCAGAAGATGTACCGATGTTATCATTGATTTTTTGTCATCAAATAATATTTCTAATTTTATTTTCCTTGTAATCAATTTGTTGAATGAAAAAACCACTTTTTCACGATTGGGAAGATAAGAGAATAGAGGAACTCAACTCCTATTCTATACTGGATACAATTCCGGAAAAGGATTTTGATGACATAACAACGATTGCTTCACAGATCTGCAACACACCGGTTTCTTTAATAACCCTAATAGATAATGATCGTCAATGGTTTAAATCCAAACACGGGACTACACTAAAAGAAACACCTCGAGAATACTCCTTTTGCGGACATGCCATAAACGTAAGTAATGACATCATGGTGGTGAATGATGCTCGTCTGGATGAACGTTTTTTTGATAATCCTTTGGTAACTAATGAACCTCATGTGGTTTTTTATGCCGGGGTGAAACTCAACACTGAAAAAGGTCTGCCAATCGGTACACTTTGCGTTATTGATCAAAAGCCCCGAAAACTATCAAAAAAGCAAATTGAGGGGTTAAAAGCTTTAGGCAATCAGGTGATAAAGTTGTTGGAACTTCGAAAAAAGGAGTCTATCAATAAACGAATTAACAAAAGACTGCAGGAGAAGAATAAGATCCTGGAGGAGTTTTCATTTTATGCTGCTCATGATATTAAGTCTCCACTCAAAACTATTCAAAACCTGATCAAGATATTTACCAATCGTTTTGGTTTACGTTTCTCTGATGAAGAGCGGAGATTGATGAACTCAATAGAAAGTTCCGCCATGAAATTAACAGCTTTAGTTGAGCGATTGATGGATGACATCAAAAACGATCATCTGGATGGTTTGAAAAAAGAGAAAATCACTCTTTCTCAGATTGAAAAAGAACTTCTGGATTACTTCCCTTCTTCAAATAAATACGAAATAAACTTTAATTTCAGTTTAAAGGAAATAAATTTTAACAGAAGTGCTCTAATGCAAATACTCATCAATCTAATCTCCAATGCAATTCGATTCAATGATAAAGAAATTGCAGAGATTGATGTTGGGATTAAATCTGAAAATAAAAATTATGACATCTATGTAATGGATAATGGGCCCGGTTTAAATGATCATCAAATAGATAAAATTTTTGACTTATTTTCTGTTTTTCACACCATCGATCGATATGGTGAGTTTGGCACAGGCATCGGTATGTATATCGTGAAAAAACTGGTTGACGAACTGGATGGAGACATTACAGTCGAATCTGAAATAAAGAAAGGGACTATTTTTTACCTGTCTTTTCCCAGATAATTATTCTATTACTTCCGCATCAAAACTGCTATTCAATACTTTTCCGTCTTTTTTCATTTGTATCCATATCCTATAGTTACCTGCCTGAGGAAATGCATACGGAAAAGTGACTGTTGAGCCATGTTCCTCATGCTCCCCTAAGCCAGTATGCTCCATTCCAGCCATAAGAATTTCATTTCTGGATTCCTCGTCCATTAAGGACAATTCTTTTACTACCTGGTCGACACTATCCATAAAAACTAATTCTTCCGGTAGTTTTGGCTGATTAGAATTCTCTGATATTCGATTCTCAATGATTTCCTGAGATGCCATTGAGTAATTTCCTACCGGATGAAGATGAACATAAACCCCTCCTTCTTTCCGGAAAACTACCGCATGACCCATCATTCCCATGTAGGGCTCTAAATTTGCCGCTTCGCCGTTTTCATCATTGATTGCAAAAGTCAAAGGATAAACCTTACCTGCAATAAACTTCTGATTGGGCTGATGTTCCCATACTGCAACCGATCCATCTGGTAGCGGCGTTTCAATACCTGGTTTTCCACATATGAGTATATCTCCAAGAGGAGCTTCGTATTGGGCTTCCTCCTCGCCAAATGCATTTGAAACTATATAAGTATCATCCGGATCAGTATACGGTGTATTGATTGAATCCACAGGTGTATTTTGTGCTTCAACATTCACTGTATCTGAGATGGTTTCAGTGTAGCCATTCAATCTGACAATATCTCCAAATACATAATACCTGCCTTCAGGAATTTCGGGAAGTTGAACCTTAAATGTAAAAGGGTCGACTCTTTTGGGATGTAAATGAGCGAAAACATCCATTGAACCTTCTTTGATGATGAACATATGCATGAGTTTACCATGATCAGGAGTCAGATATCCCATAGGAAGTCTGTTCTTGCTCAATGTCATGGTATCAATCTGAAAAGTTAGAACCCTTCGATCATTTTCAATTTCAATCCAGGAGTTTGCTTCTGGAGGTTTGTACATAAAGCGTTGATAAGTGGCTGCTTCTGCATCCCACCATGATTTTCCACCAAAGAGAATTAATGCCAAAACCAATGAAGCAACGATTACACCCTTCCATTTTCTTCTATTGATATTTTTTGGTAGTTCTTCATCAGGTTTAACCAGACCATCGCTAACAGCCGAACCTATAATTGTGATCATCAAAATAGCAAGCAACATTCCCAATCCCGCCAATGTCCAGCCAAGACTTGCTTCCATCTCATTCTGAGCTGTTGCTGCTGCCATAATAGGTACAACTGCTTCCCCTCCTCCTTCAGTACCTTCGACAGTCACCATCAAACTGGAAGTTCCTGTTTGCATAAACCATACAATTCCTTCATATTGACCCGGTATTCCTTCCACTGGATACATAGGGTCAGATTTTGGTGAGCCCTCATCGCCAACATACCAATAAACAGGTTTGGCAGAAACCGATTCAACTCCTTCTCCTTTTACATAAATTGATACTTCAGCAACGCCAGGTATCACATCCGGGGGTTCAACACTCACTAAAATTCCATAATTTCCAGCTTTCCCTTCAAAAACTACGCCCGGACTTCCAACATGGGCCTTCGGAATAATAAATAATAAACTGAGTAGGAAAGTATAAATAAACTTTTTCTTCATCTCTGTACTTTCTTCATCCAATTACCCCAAATAAGCCCAACCCGACTGGAAAGTATTCCGATGACAATTGCAATCGCAATTCCTTTTGCCAGTTCCAAGCCTGTATGCATATGCCAGGGCATAAATGCAAATCGATATTCCCAATCCGGATTGCTTCCAAAATACCAGGATTCCGTTCCAAAAAACCAGTTTCTGGCATATTCAGACATCAAAAAATCACCAAATGGCCATTGTACAGCGAGGAAACTTAGGACAAAAGTCACTCCTAATGCCAATGAAATGATCCATGAGTTTTTTCCTTCCATACGATTCATTATTAAATCAATAAAAATCGCCGGTACAAAAAGTAATAATGGAAAATCAAAAGCCTGATAATGAGTAATATGGTTTCTTATGGGTCCAAGAAGTGGCTCTGCTGGAAACAATGGAAGTATCCAAACCAACATGGCCATAATCAACGTATAAGTCAATGTTGTAGTGGTAGCTGCCCACTTCAACTTAGAAGATTTTGTGACTGCAACTAAAAACAAAGGGAAAACCAAAGCTGAAACCTGATAAAACAGAGAATGGTGCATGTCATGTCTGCCGAGGAACTCAGAGCTTATGGTAAATAAGCTAACCAACAAAAGTCCAGCTGCTACCACAAAAAGTAATTTGAGAGTCATTGCTTTTGGATCGCTATCATCTTTCAATTTATTCTGTAATGACAGCGTACTGATCATAGCACCAAATTGAATCATCATCATCCCTAATGCCAGTACAGTATGCGGGGGAGAAAGAATTTCCACATCCAAACCATAGGTATTGTGCCACCAATCATCAAAAGGCGCAGAGGTGAGCATGGCTATCGCTCCCCAAATGCAAAAAAGAGCTCCCAGGGAACCATGAAAAATACCCCAGAATTTTACTGTTTGTGATTTTTCTTCACTACTCCCTGCAAATGATATTTTGAGAACTTTGAAACCAGAAAAAATCCCGGAAACAATAGCTCCAACATAGATCACCAGATGGGGAGGTGATAATAATCCATCTCTTCCTATACTTGTATGCCAGGAAATATCCCAGATCAGCCCTACAATGATACATGTAGAAGCAAAAACAGAGGCAATTACATAAGTTGGGATTTTAATACTATCCGAAACTTCTTTTTCGAAAACATCAGATACAGTCTGAGTTGCTACAAGTGACATAAATAATCAGTTTACCAATTTTAAATATAATTAAAAATTGTATCCAATACATCCAAATTTCTGTAAACCATAATATTACTTTACTTATTTACATCCATTACATTCTTAGTTATTAGGTTTGTCAAAAATCCCAAAAAAGTGTTTCTAAATCAGAAAGATGGCCAAAGTAAAAACTTCTTATTATTGTCAGAATTGCGGGGCTAATAGCCCAAAATGGATAGGAAGGTGTCCATCCTGCGGAGAGTGGAATACCTATGTTGAGGAAGTTGTTAGCAAAGAGAGTAGTCAGCCAGCTTTATGGAAAAAAGCTTCTGTTAACAAAACTCCTAATAAACCCCAGGTTATTAGTGAAATTAAAAGTGAAAAAGTAGAACGCTACACTTCTCATGACAATGAATTAGATAGAGTTTTAGGTGGGGGTATTGTGGCAGGTTCATTAGTACTTATTGGTGGAGAACCAGGAATTGGCAAATCCACATTGATGTTGCAAATAGCCTTATCAATACAAACTAAAATATTGTACGTTTCTGGCGAGGAGAGCTTACAACAAATTAAAATGCGTGCTCAAAGGCTGGGTAAAAGTTCAGATAGCTGTTATCTACTCTCTGAAACATCTCTACCTGAGATTTTCAATCAAATTGCCAGTACAGAACCGGATCTGTTGATCATTGACTCTATCCAAACCCTGCACACTGATACAATTGAAGCTGCACCGGGTTCCATTTCCCAGGTGAGGGAATGTACTGGTCAATTAATGAGATTTGCTAAAGAATCACAAACTCCTGTTTTTATCGTTGGTCATATCAATAAAGAAGGAAATATAGCAGGACCAAAGGTTTTGGAACATATGGTAGATACGGTTCTTCAATTTGAAGGCGACCGACATCATTTATATCGAATTCTGCGCACCACAAAAAACAGATTTGGATCCACCTCTGAACTGGGGATTTATTCTATGAGGTCGGAAGGACTCATGGAGGTTCCCAATCCATCGGAAATCCTGCTTTCCAGTGAAAATAAGGACAGTCCGGGAGTAGCAATAGGTGCTTCCATTGAAGGAAACAGACCTTTGATGATTGAAGTACAGGCATTGGTAAGTCCTGCGACTTACGGTACACCACAGCGAAGCAGTACAGGATTTGATGTCAAAAGGCTTCATATGCTGCTTGCAGTACTGGAAAAAAGAATGGGTCTTAGGTTAGGAAACCAGGATGTATTTTTAAATATAACCGGCGGAATTAGAATTGACGATCCCTCTATTGATTTAGCAGTCTGTGCGGCCTTGTTTTCTTCTTATCACGACATTATCATTGAAAGAGATATCTGTATTATGGGATATATTACATAGGCTGAATGATAAATATCCA
>CAYTFO010000002.1:14675-32238 GCA_964437135.1 uncultured Roseivirgaceae bacterium
GAGATATCTGTTTTATGGGAGAAGTTGGATTGGGAGGTGAGATCAGAAATGTAAATCGTCTTGAAAACAGAGTTAAAGAAGCTTCAAAACTAGGTTTTAGCAAAGTTTTTTCTTCGCAAGCTTCCAAAGACTCAAAAATTGAAACCCTGCAAATAATAGGTAAAAAGCAATTACGTGATGTATTTGCTGAGCTGTTTGGCTAGTTTTTCTTTTTGAATTTCGGCTTTTTCGATCTGCTGTTTTTATTGCTCTTTCGCTTTCCGAAATTTACTCTTCCAGAACTTGAAGCAGCTGATTTTTTCCCTTTAAAAAGTTTTTGCTGACTTCCCGTTGCAGAGGCAGGAGCTGCTTTCTTTCTGCCAAAAATTCTATTTTGTTTGCCAGAAGCAGAGGCAGGAGGAGAGGTCTTCTTATTAAATAATCCCTGTTGACTTCCTGTAGCAGAGGCAGGCTTAGCAGTATTTTTATTAAACAGTCTTTGCTGGCCTCCTGAGGCAGAAGCTGGTTTAGCTGTGTTTTTATTGAATAATCCCTGTTGATTTCCTGAAGCTGATGCCGGAACTCCGGTACGTACATTTTGTAAAGCATTTTGATCGGAACCTGTATTTGTAGCTGGAGGACCCGGACTTCTACCCTCCCTGTCGATATCCGGCGTTGCCGTATTTCCTTTGGGCTTATCCTGTTTTTCAATTACTGTATAGATACCTTCTACTCTCTTGGCTTTGACCTGTCTTCCCAGGAACATATTGGATTGAACTCCGTTTTCTTTTCTTTTACCATTTTTCAAAGAACCATACGAGGTATTATGCATCAGGTCATCGTCTCTTGAAGTTTTTCTACCACTACCAAACACAAAATTGATCCCAAAACGAACTTCTGCCCATTTCATATCCGGAACAGATAGTCCTATGAGCCGGTCAGCTGCAAGATAAAACTGAGCAAATCCGGCAGTTGCAGACACTGCTGCTCCAACATTAAAGAATTGTTGAGGGAGTTTATTTGCAGTCGCTGAAACGATTAGTTTAGGCCCAAACCTTTTTCTAAGTCCCAGTCCGTACATCATTTTGGGCTGTGCCTGTATAATCCGGCTGCCGACAGTTGTGATCATATCGAAACCATAAGGGGAATACCAGGTCCATGACCCTAAAATTTGAGAGGGCATCACGGTTGTGTAACTCTCAAATTCCTCTGTGATATCAAATTTGTCGATAAGCGAGTCTCTGATATCCTGTATAACATCATCAGCTCCTTTAAGTTCTACACCCGAATATCTAAAAGAAGTATCTGCATTTATTCGATAGTTCTTAATACCTTCCTTCCAGGAAATATACCCAATATCTGTAACTGCGAGCTGAACACTATAATACGCATTTAGTCTATAGTCAAGACCTAAATCCAAACCGAATCCTCTGTTTGCATTACTAACTGCATAGGTTGTAATATCTCCCTGATTCCCCTGGATAACCTCAACCCCTGCTGTTCTAAATAACCCGTTTTGAAGTTCTGCATTCAATTGAAAACTTTGAGGTTCTGTTAAAATCTTCATATCAAAACTGGCTGCAGTACTTGCGTTAGCAATTCCCTGATAATACTTGACCCGCGCACCCCAGTTAAGTCTTCCGTCCCAAACTGTATTAGCATAGCCGATTCCTATCTCGTAAAAGGTATTGGAGGTAGAACCAATATTGCTGAAATTCACCTCTTCTCCAACTGAGAATGCATTACCTCTCCAAAAAAAATCCACAGTTTCCTGCGGAACGGTTACATCTGTAGATGATCTGGCATTGGCAAAAAGGGTAAATGCTGATCCGGACCTAAGTCTGAATCCGGCATGAAAGAGGCTGACATTTACATGCGAGGCCACCATACTGTTTGCCTTAAAATCATCAACTATTCCAGAAAAATTGATGACGTTTGCCCCTGTTTCATCTCTGACAAATGTCTGATTATAAGAAACCGGGCTACTAAAGAATGCATTAACACCGGATATGACCGGTAAGCCTATAAAAACCTTTCCATCCGGAAGAAGTGCCGGATTATAATCCGTACTTTGAAAGGTGGCGTTTCCAAGATGATAAAATGACAGGCCATGCTGAGCTCTGGCAACACTCAAAACTGAGATAAGAAGAATTGACGCTATGTAAATTTTTCTAATCATAGTTCTATATCCAGCCTGCCGACTATTCCTACTTTAATGTCTATGTAATAACTGGCAAAAAGCTCTACGAAGATATTCCTGGAATTTAGGCTTTCAGGAGTATTTAATGTCATTTTTAGCCTGACTCTATCCGCGTTGTTTAAGGCTTCAATTCCAGCTGGAGGCAATAAAATATCTGCAATATTTTCTTCTGGTTCGATCGCTCTGTAATCTGAATTGAGGAACGGAGTTGCAACTACCAGTTTTTCATCCGCCTCAAAAAGTACTGTATCATTTCTTACTAACTGAAGTAAGAGCGTAGCATTTAATGGTAGCTGGTTGATGGTCACTATTCGTACTGCTGCGGAGTCTGTCTCATCAAGTTTAAAGTCATCACCCAGTTTAAAGTCTATTTCCTGGATCATATCCCGAATCTGAACCACCATATCCAACCGGAAGGTAATATCAGTATTGATCTGCATACCTGGCTGGAAAAAGTTAAATTCATTATCATCATTATCTGGGTTTGTAATGCCGTCAATATCAAAGACCAACTCCTGTGGACCAGCTGCAAAAATTTGATTAATATTAGAATTTCCAGCGTTTATGTTTATTACATCCTCTACAAACCCTTCGTCTCTATCTTCCGGGTTTTCAATTTTTTGAGGAGTCCTGGTAATAACTCCAACTAAATAAGTAGTATCAAAAATACCGGTTGCTGAATCTACTTTCAGGCCGTAAACATTACTCAGGTCAATCGCTGAAGGAACTCCTACTGAGTTTTCGAACTCCAGGATTATCTGAGGATTTCGGAATGTAATTCCTCCTCCAAGATCATCGAAAATACTGATGTCTGTAGTTTGTCGTCCAACTTCAACGGTATCCTGTCCAAAATATCCTTCTATATAATTGAAGGTCTGGTTTTCATAAATAAGTTCGATGTATATCTCAGCACCTGCAGGGATTTCCTGACCATCCTGAAGTGTGATAAACCCTGAGTAATCAAAATTAAATATATTTCTTTCGGTTCCATCCTCTGATTCTTGCAATGCAGATACCCAGCCTGATATATCTTCATTATCCGTAGTTGGAGCACCTCCTATTACTGTGCTTGACAACAATAATGACGCATTACCATTTGCTGGATTAGTTGTGTTGTTAATTTCAACATCAAAATTGATCGGGTATGGCAGATTAGATGAAACGACCAATCTAACATTTCCGGTTTCGTGTTCAACCAACTCAATTCTCTCCCCATTATCTGAAGAATATTCAAATAACAATCTAGCAGGGTCAATGGAAATTCTTGTTTCACCAGTAACCGGATCGCGGGTAGGAATATCAACTGTATCAAGATTCACAACATCCCCAATATTGACAAGTTCATCACTTACTTCGTAGTCTATTTCATCAAAGATTTCGATAAAAAGCAGGTCTGTCTCAGGGTCAATCTGAATGGTGGTATCCTCATCCTGAAGATCACTGATGAGTTCTTCTAATGTGTAGGAGGTCTCCCCAATGGGAAAAGCAGCAACGCCATTATACCTGGGTACCTCAATATTGTTCAGATCAATCTGATCAATATTACAGGCATAAAGCAAGGCCATGAGGGCCAAACTTAAATACACAGTTTTTTTCATAACACCACCTGTTTACCGCGTTGGTAACTCCAAATTATAACGATAGTTGAACCCCTCAATCCCCTGAAGACCTCCAGTATGGATCAAAAGAATCCTACTTCCAACTGCAATTTGGTTATTTTCTATCATTTCCCAAACGCTAAAAAACATCTTTCCAGTATAAATCGGATCCAGCAAAATTCCGAAATATTGTCTAAAATCAAGAATAAATTGTATTAAATCTTTATTGTATTTACCGTATCCGCCAAAAAAATGATCTTCGAACACAATATAATCCAAATTTTGGACTTCATATGCATCCAAAATACGTTCCGCTTCCTTTTTAATCCAATTCCCCTTTAATGCTGAAAATCCATATAGTTTTTTTCCGGAAGGAACTGTCTGAGCTAAACCAGTAAAAGTACCCATCGTTCCCATAGCAGTACAAATAATATCATACTCCTCCTTTCTGCATTCCAGTCCTAGTTCATGGCACCCCTTAATTGCATAATCATTTGTTCCGCCTTCAGGTAAAATCCAAATATCATTTGAGCTTTCAGTTGGTAGTTTCAGCTCATTTTTAAACCGGGTGAATTCGTTTCTGGCAACAAAAACTAATTCCATCCCATTTTCATGAGCTTTTTTTAAAGTTGGATTTGACTTTTCATTTAATTCCTCTCCACGAATTATACCTAAAGTTTTAATCCCAAACTCTTTTCCGGCAGCAGCAGTAGCCGCAATATGATTGGAAAAAGCCCCTCCGTACGTGGCAATAATGTCTTTGCCTTCAGCTTTTGCTGCTTTCAGATTGAATTTAAGTTTTCTCCATTTATTCCCCATTATTTCCGGATGTGTAAGGTCATCTCGCTTAATAAAAACCTCTATTTTTTTTGATTCAAATAACGGATGTTCCAGTTTTTCAATGGGAGTAGGTATGACCGGAGCTGACATTGGAGCAATATACGTATTTTTGCAGCATGGAATATAATGAGGAGGCAGACCTAAATGATGACCTGTACGAACATCATATGATTGTGGCTGATCCCGGACAGGCATTGTTGAGGATCGATAAATTTTTGATGGACAGGTTACCCAATGTTTCCAGAAACAAAGTTCAGGATGGCATTAAACAGGGCTTCGTAAAAGTCAATGAAAACAATGTTAAGCCCAATTACAAAGTACATCCAAATGATGTCATCACAGTTGTTTTACCCGAGCCTCCACGCGATGAAGAAGTAGAACCCGAAAATATTCCACTAAATATAGTCTATGAAGATAATGACCTCTTGGTGGTAAATAAACCTGCCGGTATGGTTGTTCATCCAGCCTATCAAAACTGGTCCGGGACGCTTGTCAATGCGTTGATGTATCATTTTCAACAATTACCTGAAATGCCAGGTAATACAGGGAGACCGGGACTTGTACACCGAATAGATAAAGATACTTCCGGGTTACTGGTGATAGCAAAAACTGAAAATGCAATGTCCGGACTTGCAAGTCAGTTTTTTGATCATAGTATTGAAAGAACCTACTATGCACTTGTTTGGGGAATACCAGAAGAAGAAAAAGGCACAATTGATGTAAATCTGGGCAGAAGTCTTAAAGATCGCAGGGTAACTACAGCATTTCCGGAAGGGAATTTTGGAAGGCATGCGATCACACACTATGAAATCATCAAAAGTTACCGATATGTGTCTTTAGTTAAATGTAACCTCGAGACCGGAAGAACACATCAGATCAGGGCACATATGAAATACCTCGGTCATCCTATTTTCAATGATGCTACCTATGGTGGTGATGAGATAAAAAAAGGTACCATATTTACAAAATACAAGCAGTTTGTGCAGAATTGTTTCAAAATGATACCCAGGCAGGCTTTACACGCCAAGACTCTGGGATTTATTCATCCTGTGAGTAAAAAGAAAATGGAATTTGAATGTGAATTACCAGAAGACTTTCAAAGCGTACTGGAAAAATGGGAAACCTATGTGAAATATACTGATGAAGAATAATTAACGACAGATCTCCAGAATAAAATTGCCTTCTACTGCATTTTCATCATCAAAAGAGACCTGCATCACTCCATTTAATCTAAAGTCATTAGTGCCCAGGATTTCTACAAAACCGCTGGTAGCATCAAGCCTGTTTGCACCCTGACCCTCAAGATCAAAGCTTACATTCAGATCTGCAGGTACATTGTAAAACCCAACTTCATTGGGAAGTCTGCTTATTCTTAAATGATGTTCTCCTGAACTGAAAATCTGACAAGGATCCGATTCAGTTTGTTGTTCTCCATACATTTCGATGCTGTAATCATCATCGATTTGGTTAAATAACACTTTGGCATATTTGTAGGTCCAGGTTTCATTTCCTAACAATCCAGACAGCAATTTGTCGTTGTCGTCATTGTCTGACGAACATCCTGTCAGTAATCCAATTGCCAGTAAGACTAAAAGTTTTTTCATTCTATTTTAAATGAGATTTTATTGTATTCTTCTTTTCGGTAGGGTGATTCATAAACGCGTTCGGCAAAGGTAAGATTGTTTTCCTTATCAATTAAAATCACAGAGCTGGAACATGTTCCATATTCTTCAGTTCGAATACAAATCGCTGATAGTGCTTTCTCCCATTCTTTTGAAACTCCTGTATCCGGTAGTTCATCATCTTTGGCCAGTGATGTGTCAGAAAGAATATCAAATAAATCGGAGATATTTAACTTTTGATCTATGGCTTTACTGAATACAGATTTTATTTTTTCAACTTTTGGCCAGGGGGTATTCAAAAGTCCATTACTAAGTCCATGAATTCCTGATGATGTTTGATTTATTTCTCCCTCATAGTTGCTATAGTGAAAAAGTACCTCCTTTGTTCCAGCCAAAAGATTATACCCGTTGTATTCGTGAGATGAGTTATGAAGTTGATTCAGATAATAATCAGGTGAGTCTACGTTTAGCAAATAATTGACCGGAAGTTCCCCTCTTGAACGTCTTTTCGGGTCAATATTATTAAGGTCCCGATAATTGGTTACAGCAGTGATTTTTCCGGATTTATTGGCTGCCATCCAGGTCCCGTTTGCCTCAATATCTCTACCGCCCAGGATATTTTGATGATCTTTCCACCAGCTGAGAGGAAGTGTTTTTCGCCTGAAAAATTCATCCCTGTTGGCAATCAATATGAAAGGATATTCTTCATTTTCGTCTATGGCATATGCTATCAAACACATGGATGTAAAAGTAAAGTTAATTGATCAATACGCTTGTTTAAATTCATATCTTTACAACATGAATACTTCTTTTTTGATTTCATTGGGAATAGGAATTGTACTCGGTACAGTTATAGGTTATTTGATAAAAGCGCTGCAAAAGTCCAGGGAATTTGATACTGGTGAGCTGGACAGTTTGAAATTGGAACTTCAACTTGAAAAGGAAAGAAGTGAGCAGCAAAAAAGCGATATTGAATCACTCAACAATGAATTGAAAAAGGAGCGTCAAGGCTACCTTTCTCTTAACAGTGAAAAGGCTACATTGGAAGCAAATTATAAAAACCTCAATCAAAAACTTAGTGAACAAAAGCAGGAGGTAGAAGAACTACAGAAGAAATTTAGTCTGGAGTTTAAAAATCTTGCTAACGAGATTTTTGAAGAAAAAAGTAAAAAGTTTACAGATCAAAACAGAACCAACCTATTTGATTTGCTCAATCCATTGAAGGAGAAAATAGATAAGTTCGAAGAAAAAGTTGAAAAGAGTAATAAAGATAACATTCAATGGAATACTGCTCTCAGATCACAACTTGAAAACCTTAAGGAGCTAAACCAACAAATTACAAAAGAAGCAGAAAGTCTCACAAGAGCTTTACGTGGTGATTCCAAAACACAGGGCAACTGGGGTGAAATGCAACTTGAGATTATTCTTGAAAAAGTAGGTCTTGAGCGAGATGTTCATTATTTCAAAGAGAAGAATTTTAAAAATGAAGAAGGTGAAAACCAACGTCTGGATTACATCATCAAACTTCCGGATGATAAGTATTTGGTGCTAGATAGTAAAGTTTCATTAACGGCGTACAGTAAATATTACGACAGCGAGGATGAGGCCAATCAGGCTAAATTTTTGAAACAACATCTGGATAGTCTGAATAATCACATTAAAATTCTGGGCTCAAAAAACTATCAGAATTTATACGATATCAATCAGCCCGATTTTATCCTGATGTTTATCGCAAATGAGCCTGCCTTGACTATGGCGATGAAGGAAGATCCAAAATTGTATGAAAATGCATTGGATAAAAATATTGTATTGGTTTCTACCAGTACGCTTCTGGCAACTTTGCGTACTGTTTCTTATATCTGGAAGCAAGACAATCAAAATAAGAATGCCCTTGAAATAGCCCGACAGGCAGGTGCCCTTTACGATAAATTTGAAGGATTTACCAATGATTTGCTGAAGGTTGGAAACAACCTAAGACAGACAAAAGAGTCATATGACAGTGCAATGAACAAGCTATCAACCGGAACCGGGAATCTGGTAAGAAGGACAGAAAGATTGCGTGAACTTGGAGCTAAAGCATCTAAACAGGTTGACAGGAGATTACTGGATAGAGCTTCAGAATCTGAGCCTCTGGAAGAAAACAATGATAAAGTTCAAACAACAAACCTTTTTGGAGAATAGAGCGTTTTGAAACTAGATTTGCCGGATTTTAATTGAAGAACGTTGGAATTGACTGCCGAGAATAAACTGAAAAAACTAATAGTAGTAGGTGACAGAGTACTGATAAAACCACAGAAAGCATCAGAAAAAACGAATTCGGGAATATATCTGCCCCCCGGAGTTCAGGAGAAGGAAAGAATACAGACCGGATACATTGTAAAAGTGGGTCCCGGATATCCAATTCCACTTCCTATGGATGAGGATGATGACTGGAAACCTGAAGAAGAAAAGATAAAATACATCCCACTGCAGGCAAAAGAAGGGGATAAAGCTATTTTTCTTCAAAAAAGTGCTTTTGAAATCAAATATGAGGGTGAAAAATACTTCATAGTGCCTCAGACATCAATATTGATGCTGGAAAGAGAAGAGGATTTATTTGAATAGTAAATTTAAATAAGACGCTTTAACCTGAATTTATATTTAACCTTATTCCCTTCTTCATCCACTATTTTGACAGTTATCTTTTTATCTTCAGCACTTCGAAGCAATCCGTAAATAGCAGACAAACTGGAGTTTTTTAGATTTCTACTATTTACTCTCTTTATTTTCATTCCTACTTCAAGACCCACTTTTTCAGCGGGTCCTCCCGGAATGATTTCTGTAATTACCAATCTTTCCGGTTCTTCGAATACGCTTAAAGTCATTCCACTCATGTCATATTCAAATGGTTCTCTAAATTTGTCTCCCTCCCGAATATAGATTTTCTCATTTGAGTAGTCAAAAATCACTTCAAAATGAGAGAGAATGTTACCCCCAATCGTTCCATTTCTTGACCCTCTTTTTATGATGTTACTGTAGGCACCTTCAAATGGAATAGATACCAGGACATTATTTAGATAAAACTTATCAATATTGACCATATTGAATCTCCCTATTCTACCCGGAATGATACCTCCAAGCCCATGACCTAAAGCAGCCAAAATAGTGGTATCAGGATAATGAAGTACTTCAGAATTGTGAATATCCAAAAGCAATGCATGGCTGGCTCCCGTATCTATCATGAATTTCAGGGTATCTTTTTCAGAACCCTGAGTCACAACTGCTTCCAGGTAAGGTTTAGTTCTTTCAATTTTGAGTGGTAGCTCTATGAATTTACCTCGTTTTGGGGGTTCAAATGCCGATGGATCGATCAGAGTGAGTTCCTGTTTGTCATAATCTACTCTTACCACAAATCGGCTGAAGATATCATATCCAATAATTCCAAAAATATCCTCCCCCAGATTCTTCTTCAATTGGATATAATCCTTTTCGAGCACTAAAAGAGACATATAATTTCCAATAACATAGTAGGGCAACTGCATTTTGACTTCATTGGCAACATAAGCCAGAATAGAGTCCTGCAATCCCGGCCCTGAGATGTTGATGGTTCGGTCGAAATCAAGTCCAATGATTTCTGCAAATAGACTTTCAGTAAGAATAGGATTAGTAGCTCCGGTATCAACTATGAACTTTAGCTGTAATGTTTTATTGATCGTGATCGGAACTACAATGAGATTATTGACAAGTTCAAATGGGATAGTGATTGCCTTTTCTGTTCCCGGCAACTTAAATCCAATCGGATTTTGAGCCTGTGCAAAACAGAAATTGAAAAACAACAAAATGGTAATAAATGATCTCAATTACTAAAAGATAGTTTATTAGAAAACATCCAACAATTAATTTGCCCTAGATTACGACAAAAGTTTTTGAATATCTTCTTTCGTAAGGCTTTTTACAAAACTTTCTTCAACGGTGATAAGATTGTTTGCCAGCTGAATCTTAGATTCCTGCAGTTTTAGAATCTTTTCTTCGACAGTATCCTTAGCAATGAACTTATAAGTAAATACTTTGTTTTTCTGACCTATTCGATGCGCCCTGTCAATGGCCTGGGATTCTATTGCCGGATTCCACCATGGATCCAGCAGGAATACATAGTCAGCTTTGGTCAGGTTAAGCCCAAGTCCACCTGCTTTCAAGGAAATAAGGAATATATTAATGTCATCCTCATTCATAAAATTATTCACAACTTTTTCTCTGTCTTTTACAGAGCCGTCAAGGTATGCATATCTTATTTTATCCCGATCCAGTACATCAGAAACGATTTTGAGATGCTTCACAAATTGGCTGAAGATAAGGATATTATGATCTTTCCCCAGGGCATTATGAATCATGTATTCAATATCCTCAAGCTTTCCGGAGTCTCCTTTGTATGTAGGCTCCACCATTAACGGATGGTTTGCGATCTGTCTTAATCTTGTAAGGCCCTGTAATAAAATAAGCTGGGATTTTTTAATACCATCTTTTTCTATTGTGTCAAGTATCTGGTTGCGATAAGCATTCTTTTCCTTATCGTAAAACTCTCTTTGTGACTCAGATAAATTGCAATATTTGACACTGGTAGTTTTTTCAGGAAGATCCTTTGCAACCTGTGATTTGTCCCTTCTGAGAATAAATGGCTTAATCAAAGCATTCAGCCGCTCGGTCTTTTCAGCATCTCCTTTTTTCTCTATCGGAATTTGATACTCATTTTTGAAATAGCTTTTACCCCCTAGTAATCCCGGATTGACAAAAGAAAGCTGCGACCATAGGTCCAAAGTACTGTTTTCGATGGGAGTACCAGTTAGAATAAGCTTTCTTCTCGACTTTAGTTCCCTGACTGATTTTGAGATGATGGATTCGGGGTTTTTGATCGCCTGTGACTCATCCAGAATAATGTAGTTGAAGTAGAAATCTTTGAGAATATCCGTATCGATACGAGTAATGCCATAACTCGTAATGACCAGATCATATTTAGCAAAGAGTTTGGTGTTCTTATTACGATTTGTACCTGTATAATTGAGAACCTTCATCTTAGGCGTAAACCGTCGGGCCTCCATCTCCCAGTTGTAGATAAGGGAAGTTGGCATTATTAATAAATTGGTTGCGCCTTCCGTATTCTCTTTTTCGTGTTGCAGCAATGCCAATGTCTGAACTGTTTTCCCAAGCCCCATATCATCGGCCAGACAACCCCCAAAATTGAACTCGTTTAAGTAAAGCATCCAGTTGTAGCCAGCTTTCTGATAAGGTCTGAGTTTTCCTTTGAATTTTTTAGGTAATTCGGCCTCCGCAATGTCAGTGTTGTCCAGAAGTTTTTCAAGTTTTCTTGAAACCTGCACATTGGCAATCTCTTTTTCCTTAAGAGCGTGTACTAAAGCTATGTGATGTTTTTGAAGATGAGTCTCTGAACCCTCTTCTGTAGAAAAGACGAACAGGTCTTTATATTCTTCAGCCCATGAGGCAGGAATAATTCCGATTTCCCCATTTGGCAGAGTGATTTCATTTTTATGCTTAAGAATGAGTTTCCGGATGGTTTTTATAGGAATCTCAAAGTCTCCAAACTTTACAACAGCCTTGATATCAAACCAATCGATTTTTTCTTCGATAGAAATATCAATTGACCTTTCCCCCAGAAAATATTTCTTACCACCATTTACATTCTGTCTTATCTCAAATCCTCTTTTTTCGAGTAAATCCCTATATCTGGTGATCCAGTCAAATGCATTGGACTCTGGTAAGGTAATTCTGGAATTTCTGAGTTTAAGCCCTTTTTCATTGAGTAAATTAATGTTACTCAATTCCGTTTCCTGATCTCTCTGAACTCTATGGAAAACATACTCATCATTGTTTTTTTCCATGGAAACACTCACATCCGAGAGCTTATCAGCTTTAAAATGATAATTTCCATATTGATGCCCCAATTCAAACAGTATTTTCGAATCAGACTCGGCATCATTCTTTTGTTCGAAAAGATTTCCCGGCTGGGAGGTAGCACTTTTCACTTCCGTCAACGTAAGGACGGGTAAAGCATTAAAGTATTCACTTTTGATTTGAAAGCCTTTTGCAAAAACGTCACAGGTAGCGATGAGAGGAGCCACAAACTTCTCGTAATATGTGTCTTCCAGGTTTTTTGGGATAAGAATGAACTTCTTTTTTAGGAATGGTTTCAGTTTTGCTCCACTGATGGGCTTTTCGAAGGTAAAGAGGTTTCGGTCTACCATCATGAAAGCAGGTTCATTGCTGATTACATAGCTTTCACGATTTCTAAAATCAAACTTTTCACCAAAGAGCTTGATAGTTGGAAAATAATGCGTATTGTCTTCATTCTTCATGAAGTGAAAAAGTATTGTCGCTTTCTTATCGAGTACATTTATTTTCATCCAGGCAGGTTCTCCATCAGACCCCATCTCATATACTTCCTTCCCCTGCAAGAGTGGCATTATTTTGCTCCGTCGTCTTTCCAGGTAGGCGTCGATTTCACTTTGAAGAGCTTTGTCCGGGTTTTCTTTGTTGTAGACTTTTAGAAAAAACTCGTGAGGCTTTATTTTTTTCTTATTGAAATGATTGAGAACTGCATCCTGCTGAATCTCATCCATTGACTGAATTAATGTAAAATCATTTTCATCCAATCCAGATCTGAACTCATCTGCATTCTTTGCAGAAATATTCTGGTGTGTAAAGGTTAAATTACCTTTTTCATTTAACTGCACAACGTAAGATTCAAGCAGGAATCCTAAGTATTCGTGCTGGAAAAGCGAATAGATTAATGAAAAGGGCTGTTCTGGGTTAACCTTCATGAATTAAGCCGTGATGAAAACTTCGAAAATAATAAAAATTTTGAAACTCAGAGCTATTTTTTACCTACAGTTCTTCTAAAACCGGATGCTTGCTTGCTTTAATTGCAGGTTGGATTGATGCAAGGAAGGTAATAAGTATAATTGTGAGAATTGAAAATATAACATCTGGCCAGATAATCTTCACTGGATAGGCATTCATGATACTGGTCTGGAGACCCATAGAAATCAAACCGTATTGTTCCTGAGCATAACTTATTCCCAGTCCCAGGGCTAACCCAACCAGTGAACCAGAAAAAGCAATAATTGCCCCTTCTTTCAAAAATATCCTCTTGATCAATCCGGAAGTCCCTCCCTGGGCAAATAGTATCGCGATATCTTTCTTCTTTTCAATTACCAGCATGGTTAGGGCAAAGTAGATGTTGATGGAGGCAATAGCTATTACCAAAGCAAAAATGATAAATACAAAAAGCTTCTCTATTCTGAGGATTTTATAAAGGTCTTCATGCTGTTCTTCTCCCTGCAATACTTTAAAATCATTTCCCAATAAGGACTGTAATTCATTTTTAACTTTTATCGGATCCGTATTTTCTTTTAATTCAATCTCGATTGAGGTTCTTCTATTTTTATAAGAAGTTAATTCCTCTGCCAATTTTATTGGGATAAAAACATAGTTTTCATCGTAATACTTTTCAATAGCAAAAACCGAAGCAGGGTAAGCATATCGGATATTGTACATTTTTTCAGGATTAGTCACTCCCGGACCTATATCCCTTGGATAATAGAACTGAACAGTAAAAAAATCATTATTGGGGTTGATTGAAAGGTCATATTGGACACCTCTTCCTACAATCGCATAATTCATGTTCCCCTCAGTAAGTTTGGGATCTCCGGCAACAATTGACCTATCGATTCTTCCCTGGCTTAAGTATTCATTTGAAACCCCTTTCATCCTCACCACACGTTGCGATTGATTATATTTGATCAAAACATTGTCTTCAATGACCTCTGCTATGAATGCTGTTCCCTCAACCTGTTCTATTTTTTCACGGAGTTCCTCGTTATAGGTAAAACTTTTTCCAGCACTCGCGGAGATGACAACATCGGCATCAAAACCACCATAAAGATTTTTTAATAAGCCCTCAAGTCCATTGAAAACTGATAATACAATGATCAGTGCCATGGTACCAATACCCACAACGAACATTGATATCAGGGAAATGATATTGATGAAGTTTCTCTTCTTTTTTGAGAAAAAATATCTCCGGGCTATGAAAAAAGATAGATTCACTTTGTTAAGGCTCTATTTATTCGCCTTTATTTTCTTCGGGATCCGCAGGTGGAATATTGAGACTGTTGATCAACTGATCCATATGACTGGCTTTTTCTTCTGTATCGTCATGATAGAAAATGAGCTCAGGTACTTTTCGCATTCTTTTCGCAACTTTATTTCCCAGTAATTTTCTAATCTCACTTTTAAGAGAATCCAACTTAAAAAAGACATCTTCCGCATCTTTTATGGGAAAAACACTGAAATAAATTTTTGCAACACTCAGGTCTACAGATACTTCTGCGTCTGTCACCGTAACCAGGGAGTTGCCAAAAAAATGCCTCGGATCTTTTTGAAAGATCTCACTTATGTCTTTTAATATCTGCCTCGAAACTTTCTGCTGTCTTTTTGATTCCATCACCTCAAAATTATCCATAATTTATTTGTTAATTTCGTCGTACCGAGAAAACAAGCTGATTTTGTTCCAATTTTTCAAAATAAACGACCCATACAGACTTACAGTAGTCTTCCTAATTGCTTTTGTGATAAGAGGTGCTAGCTATTTTTTTGATATGAGTCCAACGCTTTATGAATTTAAGTGGGCGCTTCTGGGAGAAAGACTGGATGATGGTTTTACCATGTACAAAGAAGCCTATGACTACACAGCTCCATTCTCTGCTTTGGTTTACAGTGTTTTCAATGCTGTTTTTGGAAGATCATATGTGGCTCCTCAGCTTTTTGCAACCTTCCTGGTAGCATTGAATGCATCGATTTTCAATTTGATGCTGGTGAGAAACAGGGCATATGAAGAAAATAATTATTTGCCTGCCTTATTTTTTGTTTTATTCTCAATGGCCATACCTGATTTTAGTTCGTTATCCCCTCAGTTGTTGGCCTCAACTTTTGTCCTACTTTCTTTGAGAAATGTGATAAGTCGAATCAATAATCAGGCAAATGAAGATTTATTCCTCAATTCGGGCCTGTTTATGGGTGTTGCAGCCTTATTCTATTTGCCCTCTCTTACTTTTTTCTTCTTATTTCTAATTGCATTTTTACTATTCTCTACTGCTGTTTTAAGGAGGGTATTTTTATTCATCTATGGGGTTTTGATTCCTCTTTTGGTCGTTTTTGGATATTACGTCTGGAAAAAATCGGGTGTATATTTTTTGGAAATGTTTCTGGGAGGTGTGTTTATTGAGAAAACAAACTATCTGCTTTCTCCTGAATTTTATTTTCTGATCGGATTGTTAGGGTTTTGGTTACTGGTTGGGATTTATACCTCATTATTTAGGATCAGGCTGGGAAATTATGAATCAAGAATCTTACAACTAATTCTATTATTTGGTATTACGGCAATCGTGATTTATTTCATCGATGCTGAAAAATCTCTCGCCCAGCTTGTTTTTATCATTCCAACTATTTCATATTTCATTACCTATTATTTTCTGACTATCAAAAAATGGTACTGGACTTTTTTGATGCAGCCACTAATTATCATTTCATTACTCTTAAGTCCTTATTATTTTAAAGATGCAGTGAAAAGAATTGAGGATGAAAATGATGGAGTACCTTATGAAATTGAAAATCTAATGGTCTGTAGTGAAAATTTGATGCTATATCAAAACTATCATATTGCCTCACCATTTATAGATCCAATTCTATCTAAAAAGCAGGAAAGCAAACTGGATTTTTATGAGTCTTCACTGGATAGTTATCGTGCTTTGAGCAAAAACACTCCTGAGCTAATCATCGACGACTGCTATCTAATGGTTCGGTATTTCGAAGAGTTTCCTGTATTCAGGGAAAAATATATAGAAGTAGAGACAGGGGTTTACAAACTTAACAACTGATTTTATCTACCCTTCGCTGATGTCTACCCCCTTCAAACTCTGCATTTAAAAATGCCTCCACCAATTCTTCGGCATATTCGTAAGCAATGAATCTTGCAGGCATACACATCATATTGGCATTGTTGTGGCTTCTGGCTAACTCCGCAATATCTTTGTTCCATACGTATGCTGCTCTGATTCCCTGATGCTTATTGGCAGTCATACAAACTCCATTTCCACTTCCGCAGATAAGAATACCAAAATCTACTTCACCATTTTCAACAGCTGTCGCGCTGGGATGTACAAAGTCAGGGTAATCAACCGAATCTGCTGAATCCGGTCCAAAATCGATGACCTGATGTCCTTTATCAGATAAAAACTTTTTAAGTTTTTCCTTGTAATAATAACCCGCGTGGTCTCCTGCAATGGCAATTTTCATGTTTCTGGAATTTTGATTTTAGACAATAGAAATCAGATACTAATATTAAGCAGTAAAAATAACGAAATAAGGTAAACTTCCTGTTTGGAACAGATCAAAAACGCCCGGTAAAAAAGATTATTCTTCAGTCTTATGTTCCTCGATCCATTTCTTTTCTTCGACTGCTTCACGTCTTTCCACTCTCCATGCGATGTAGATCCCTACCTGATAAAGTCCTACTAATGGTAGTGCAATTAAAATTTGACTAAAAGGATCCGGAGGGGTAAGCATAGCGCCTAGAATAAGGATCACCACAATCGCATGTCTCCGATAGCTACGCATCATATTTGCAGTGATCAATCCTGCTCGGGCTCCAAAATAAGTGACGATCGGAAGCTGAAATAAAATACCACAGGCCAATACCAATGTTGTAACGGTGGTAACATAGGAGACAATATCAAATTCATTGAGAATGGTGGGATCAATCTGATAGTTGGCCAGGAAATTAACTGAAATCGGTACTACAACAAAGTAGCCGAAAAGTACTCCTGTTGTAAATAAGAAGCTTACATAAAATGTGGCTCCTCTTGCTGCTTTTCTTTCTTTTGGGTAAAGTCCGGGTTTTATAAATCTCCAGATCTCCCAAAAAACATAGGGAAATGCACATACAATACCAATTACAAATGAAGAGGTGATGTGCATGGCAAACTGACCTGTCATCTGACGACTTTGGATAATGAATGGCAGTTCATCTATACAAAGAGCCTGAGAATTGAGCAGTTCGGAGAGCTGACAAAGCCATTGATAGGTAAGAAAATCGGTTCTGGAAGGTCCCAGAATCAACTTCCCAAAAAAGAATCCTTTCGCAACGAATGCAACAACTGCAAATGTTAAAATAGCTATAAGTGACCTTATCAAATGCCACCTCAATTCCTCAAGGTGGTCAAGAAAGGTCATTTCTTTCTCAACTACTTCATCCTCAATCTGGTCCAGCGGCA
>CAYTFO010000002.1:32248-41845 GCA_964437135.1 uncultured Roseivirgaceae bacterium
GTGTCTTCCCGTTTCTTATTTAAATAATGGATAAGAGCCCATCCAATCGTTGATTTCGCCCTTGATAGAAGCAAGTTTAGAATCATCTTCATGATTTGTAATCACCTCATCAATGTAGCCAACGATCTTTGCCATTTCGGTTTCGTTGAGTCCACGTGTCGTAATGGCAGCAGTTCCCACTCTTATCCCGGAAGTTACAAACGGAGATTTGTCATCGAATGGAACCATGTTTTTATTAACGGTAATATCTGCTTTCCCAAGAGCTGCTTCAGCATCTTTTCCGGTAATGTCTTTTGATCTCAGATCAATCAACATTAGGTGATTGTCTGTTCCTTCAGAAATGATATGGTATCCTTTGTCAACAAAAACCTTTGCCATTTCAGCAGCATTCTTTTTAACCTGGAGGATGTATTTCATGTAGTCATCGGTCAATGCTTCTCCAAATGCAATTGCTTTTGCCCCAATGATATGTTCTAATGGTCCGCCCTGAGTTCCGGGAAAAACTCCGGAGTCAAGAAGTGAGCTCATCATACGGGTTTTTCCTTTTGGTGTTTTGATGCCCATTGGGTTTTCAAAATCCTCCCGCATCATGATCAGACCTCCTCTAGGTCCACGAAGTGTTTTATGAGTAGTTGTGGTAACAATATGACAATGCTCCAAAGGATCATTGAGTAAGCCCCTTGCAATTATTCCGGAAGGGTGTGAGATATCCGCTAATAAGAAAGCACCTATATCATCAGCAATAGCTCTTAGTCTTTCATAATCCCAGTCTCTACTGTATGCAGAAGCACCACAGATTATTAATCTTGGTTTTTCCTTTTTAGCCGTTTCTTCGACTTTATCGTAATTGATAAGGCCCGTTTCCTTTTCAACTCCATAAAAAGAAGGCTGGTATAGCTTTCCAGAGAAGTTTACTGGTGAACCATGTGTAAGGTGACCTCCATGCGAAAGATCAAAACCAAGTATTTTATCTCCAGGGTTCAGAATTGCCAGCATCACTGCAGCATTTGCCTGAGCTCCTGAGTGAGGCTGAACATTGGCCCATGTTGCTCCAAACAACTCCTTTACTCTTTCTATTGCAAGATTTTCTATCTCATCAACCACTTCACAACCCCCATAATATCGTTTTCCAGGTAGTCCTTCGGCATATTTATTGGTTAAAACACTCCCTGCAGCCTCCATCACCTGTGGTGAAGCGAAATTCTCAGAAGCTATCAGTTCAATACCTTCAATCTGACGCTTTTTCTCTTTCTCGATTAATTCGAATACTTTCTGATCTCTTTGCATGTGCCAAAATTAAGTTAAAGCCTTCGGTTTACCAATGTAGTGTTTTAGATTAGTTGTAGAATTTGATTTTTTATGCTCGAAGAATTACGAAAAGGAATAGATGATATCGATGATCAGCTGATCGATCTGCTGAACAAGCGAATGGAGTACGTCAAAAAAGTAGGTGAGTTGAAGCGTGACACAAACACTGCTATTTATCGCCCTGAGAGAGAAAAGGCAATTGTGGATCGATTATATGAAAGTCATCAGGGAATCCTCAACCGAAGCGCAATTGAAGCTATATTTCTGGAGATTTTTGCTGTAAGCCGAAATTTTGAATTACCGGAGAGGGTTGCATTTCTCGGACCGGAGGGAAGCTTTACCCATCAGGCAGCAGAATCCAGGTATGGAGCGATGAGTGATTACCTGCCTTTGGATTCAATATCTGCGGTATTTGAAGCCGTGGCAACTGAAAGAGCACGTTTTGGAGTGATACCGATTGAGAACAATCAGGAAGGTACCGTCCAGGAGACAATTGATTACCTGGGGGTTCATGAATTGTCGATAGTCGCAGAGATCGTACTTCCCATTCATTTTTGTATTGCATCACTTGAGCAGGAATTAAAAAGTGTTAGAACAATCTACAGTCGGGATATCGCATTCAGGCAGTGTAAGAATTTTCTGAATGATTATTTTGGACATGAGGTCAAGCAGATACCTGTGAGTTCGACCAGCAGGGCCTGTAAGATAGCGATAGAAGAAGAAAGGTCTGCCGCGATTTGTGCACCCATTGCAGCACGTCAGTACAGACTTCCGATTTTGTATAGCAACATTCAGGATTCGGCAGACAACCAGACCCGATTTTTGATCATTAGTAAGAATTTTGTGAATCAGGTAAGCGGTGAAGATAAAACTTCAGTGATCGCAAGGTTACCGGATGAGCCCGGTGCTTTGGTAAATTTTCTGAGAAAGTTTGAGGATGCGGGGATCAATTTATGCAAAGTAGAAAGCAGACCTGCGAAATTGGGCAGTAAGTTTAAGTATATCTTTTTTGTAGAGTTTGACGGACATCGAAATGATCCATTGGTCCAGGAAACGATCGAGCCCTATCGAAAAAGCATCACCTGGCTGGGGAGCTATGTGAAGATGTGTTGAGGGAGATTTCGGTGAAAAGATTTCAGTATTCAGTTGATTGTTTTCAGTATTCGGTTTACTTAACTGATTTTTTTGTGAGAAATCAAATGATTTGGACATATGGTATTTAACCGGAATATTTGGGTGGTTAACAAATTGTTAGGTTTTATTAGGCTCCTATCATCCTTAGAGTGTTCTTTCCTACTGTATAAGCATAGGTTGAGGCCGGAAAAAAATGAAGGCTAACTCCATCAATATTCTGAGTTCCTTCTTTATCAATAGAAGTTACTAATACGTTAGATAAGTCATTCTCAGAGCTAAACTTTATTAAACTTCTTAAATCTCTTGGCTTTTCAAAATATCGGTTTGACCATTTCACTTCTAATGCCCAAAGAACTTCGAAATTTGATTCTGACAAACAAACCATATCAACTTCCCCGTTCTGCCATCTTGCATACCAAGGAGTAAACCAATCCCTGTGCATCCATTGCGCATAAATTGCAGTTTCAACCATATTTCCAATCATGTCATCTGTAGATGTAATTGGTGAAAATAATGCTGCCCTAAGTGAAGGGTTGGTTAAGTAAATTTTAAAGAAGTTATCACGCTGGAAGCGCTTAGCATTTTGACCAACTCGTCTTACTGTTTTTATTAGAAAAGCTGATTCCAGATACTCAATATATGTTTTAATTGTTTGCTTTTTTACCCCTCCAGATTCTTTACTTAATGTTTCAAGAGAAAACTCATTTCCTGTATTGTAAGCAATGGTTGTAAATAATGAATTCAGCTCTTGAACATCTCTAATTCCATATAAACTTGGCAAATCTCTCAACAACACCTTATCGATGATATCTTGTCTTATAAACCGTCCAGGGTTTGCCTGAATCTTTTCAGAAAATATTACTTCTGGATATCCTCCGAAGTTAAGATAATCGACAAAGTGACGATTCAATTCTTCTATGTGAGTTGTTGAATAGAAATTTATGTTCGACCCATCCCAGTCTATCTTTGATGGTTTGATTAGCGATTCGAAATCCTTCAGATGCACGTATTCATTAAAAGTTAAGGGCGGCAGTAGAAAATCTGTAAATCTTCCTGCTCCGCTTTCCAGACTTTTATATTTCAAAGCTGCTGCTGCCGAACCCGAAGCAATGAACTTACACTTTTTATAGCTGTCAACCAGAGACTTAAGATGTACTTCCCAATTTTTCAAATACTGTATTTCATCATAAAACACGAACAGTTCGTTCGCATCTTCTAAACCTGCTGCTTTCATTGCATACTGCATCATTTCGTCTAACCCAATATTGAGATAAACAGGGCTTTCAACAGTGATGAAGATGATTCTATTCGGAGAAACTCCAGAATCAATTAAGTCTTGAACTGTATGGTACAACATGACCGTTTTACCAACTCTCCTTGGCCCCATTAGAATTAAGGCTCTCTTAATATCTGTCTCATAAACTAGTGGTCTGAATAAATCGAAGTACAGTCTCCTAGGCATTTCATTGTAAAATTCCTCTATCTCTTTTGAAACCCACCATGGATTTTCAAATTTGAGTCTATCAACTATTTGTTTTTCTGATACCGACCTTAAAGACATCTTAAAATGTAATTATTTTTATAAATAAGACCTTTATAATCGTCTTATTTACAATTATAACTGTACTTAAGCATATAAACAACAAGAAAAGGTATTAAACGAAATCTAACAAACACTATCATCATAAGCTTACTGAGCTACCTGCCTGTCGCCAGACAGGTTTGTAAAGGCTGGTGTGATCCAATCCCTTTATAGAAATTTAAAAAGTCTACGCGACCCGGTCCAGCTTACGGAGATAGTCCGACGTTAAAACACCAAAAACCTATACCATCACAAAATATAAGCGTCCCATCAAAGCCTAAAGATTTCCCATCATCCAATGTAAGCCTCGGTCATGTCCTGAAATAGGTTGACATTACTCCCGGGTGACTTATACCCCTTCCCGGGTGAAATATATGCCGTCCCGGGGGATCCTGTAGCCGTCCCGGGAGACATCATACCCCTTCCCGGGCCATTTAGAACCCTTCCCGGGTGACTTATACCCCGTCCCGGGAGGATTTTTGCTGTTCCCGGGTGACAATGGGGTGTCCCGGGGGTTGGGGAGCGTTCCCAGAGCTACTATAATACTCCCCAGAGGGCTAGTGAAGCTTCCCATAGAAGTTGTTCGTTGTCCCAGAGGATCCTGCACCTTTCCCAGAGGTTCAGGATGGCTTCCCAGAGGATAAAAGAGGTTTCCCAGAAGGCTGGGGGCCTCTGCTAGCGCGAGCTCAACCGCCAGCTAGATGTCGTCATTTAAATTTACATGCTATCATTATTCCAACTATTCACTCCCAACATTTGACAAACCTCTCCTTCTTTCGTATCTTAATCATTTATAAACGCTTATAATCGTTTAATTACGGCTCTTCTGAATCCGTTTTTAAATACTTGTAAACGATTAAAAACATTTATCATCTTCAATAACAGGATGTTAAATTGTATTCAACTTAAAAGGTATAATTTGAATAGCACGCATATGGGTGTTAAGAAAAAGTTGTCGGGAATTACATCGGGATGAATATATTACTTAGCTGTATATATTTGTTAAATGAAGAATCTTTACATTATAGCAGGGCCAAATGGAGCAGGAAAAACAACTCTTTCCTACACAATCCTACCTGAAATATTTGAATGTGAGGATTTTGTCAATGCAGATGAAATAGCTAGAGGACTCTCGCCATTTAATCCTGATAAAGCAGCGATAAAAGCTGGAAGGCTTATGCTGGAACGGATTGCAGAATTATTGGATACTGATCAGTCATTTGCATTCGAAACAACCCTTTCTACAAGAAGTTATGTTAACCTTATTAAAAAAGCTAAGAAGAAAGACTATGAGGTGATCTTACTTTTTTTAACACTTGAATCTGTGAACCTTGCAATTGAAAGAGTAGAAATTAGAGTAAATGAAGGAGGACATAATATACCTTTAGAAACCATCAAACGAAGATATGAAATTGGATTAAAAAATCTTTTTCAATTGTATATCCCAATAGTGGATAAATGGATGTTGGTAGATAATTCAGGTTCGAGTTTTGAGTTTATAGCTGAAGGAGCTGGAACTGAACTAATTATTAGAAGTGAGGAAAAATGGTCATATTTGAGTAGAGATTATTATGGAACCTAGAGAACAACTAAAACTATTAGAAGAAAAAGTGGCTATGGGTCTTGAAAAAGCCTATGAAAAAATGGTAGCGTTTAAGAAACAGAAAAACTCGCCATTAGTAATTTCTAAAAATGGAAAGGTTGTTCGCATTCCGGCGGAAGAAATACTCCCCACAACAAAGGCTATGAATCCATACCCCACAAACCCATCGCACAACCAAAGTACGGATCATAGCTAGACTTGAAAAATAACACTCAAACCACTTTCCTATAATTCCATACTGCCCAGCCGTTGAAAAGTACCGCAAAACCAAAGGTAATCCCGATATGAGGCAGGATATCATGTAAACCACTTCCTTTCAACACCACCATACGCATAACTTCAATGAAATACGTGATTGGGGTAGCCCGTGCAATGACCTGTGACCATTCCGGCATGCTCTCGATCGGTGTAAACAACCCACTCATCAATAAAAATATCACTATGAAAAAGAAAACAACTGACATCGCCTGCTGCTGTGTGTCTGCATACGTCGATACCAGTAGCCCAAAACCTAAAAGTGCAATCAGGTATAACATCATAAACCCATAAAGCATCAACAGACTACCCTGTGGAATAATACCGTACACCAGACGGGCTACTAAAAACAAACCAATCGTAAAAATTACAATACCGATAATCCAGAAAGGCAGTAGTTTGCTCAGAATAAAAATATGTTTTTTGATTGGGGTAACATTAATTTGTTCTATTGTACCCATTTCCTTTTCCTTGACAATGTTTAACGAACACATGTAAGCCCCAACCATGGTCACCAATATCGCAAGGATGCCCGGCATCATGAAGATGTTGTACTTCAAATAGGGGTTAAACCAATAAGAACTTGTGATTTCAATGATCGGAATAGTTGCATTTGATTGTGTGGAAACAAATTCCATTCTGATGTCAGAATTAAAGTTTTGTATAATCTGTCCGAGGTAGGCTCCGCCCAGGTTTGCTTTTACACCATTTATTGCATTAACAGCAATAAGTAAATCCGTATTATTTTCCCGAATGAGACTACGTTCAAAGTCACTAGGTATCTCAAGAATTAGATCTGCTGTGTTATTCTCAATTTGCTCTAGAGCAGATGTATAACTGTCCGGATTATCTATCAATTTGAAATAGCCTGAAGAAATAATCTTCTCTGTCAGATGCCTTGAAAAAGAAGACCTGTCCTGATCGATGATGGAGATATTGATATTTTTTATTTCATAATCAGCAGCTAAAGGCAGAATCAACAATTGGATAATGGGCATTACAAAAATCATGGGTAGAATCGCCTTATTGCGAAATACCTGCCTGAACTCCTTCTGAATTATAAATCGTAATTTCCTCATGCCAGTCTGATTTTAAATTTTTTGAAACTGACCGCAATGAAGAATATCATCATTCCAAAAAGTATCAAAGTTTCCCTCCAGATAGCTGCGATTCCAAGACCTTTGAGCATGATAGATTTTATGATGATGTAATACCATTTAGAAGGCAGAATATTTGAAATTACCTGAAGAGGCCAGGGCATATTTTCCAGCGGAAACATAAATCCGGTAAAAAGTATGGTCGGAATTAGCATCCCCATCAGTGAAATCAACATAGCAGCCTGCTGGGAAGAGGTACTATTGGATATCAATAACCCCAAAGAAAGTGCAGTAAATATCAATAAACTGCTTTCGAAGTAAAGCAAAAACAGACTCCCCTCAATTGGCATATCCAGGAGAAAATAACTGAGCAGTAATATGATGGTCAGATTGATTAATGATAGGAAAAAATAGGGAAATGCCTTAGAAATAATCACTAGCAAAGGATTCATCGGTGATACCAACAAAACCTCCATTGTGCCCAGTTCTTTTTCTCTGACTATCGACACTGAGGTCATCAATACACAGACCAGCATCAAAACCAGTGCCATGACTCCCGGCACAAAATTGGGCGCACTTCTCAATTCCGGATTGTAAAGCATTCGGGTTTCCACATTGATAGAAAGGGGTGGAGATCCTGATCCCAGCAACTCTTTTTGATAACTCCCAATAATAGCAGTCGCATAGTTGACCAGAGTACTCGCGGTATTGGGATCTGATGCATCACCAATCAACTGAATCCCGGCTTTACCTTTTTGGTACAAGTCTTTTTCGAAACTCTCGCCTATTACAACCGCCAGTTTTATTTTGCCAGCTTTGAATAGCGCCTCGATCTCTTCAGGGCTATTTAGTGATTCGTAAAAAAGAAAATGAGCGTTATTTGAAAGCTTTTGGACGAGTACTTGAGATGTTCCGTCCTTAGCATAATCCAATACAGCAAAATTTGCGTTCTTGATTTCATTGGAGAGTGCAAAACCAAATAATGTGATCTGAACTATAGGTAATCCAAATAGCATTAACAAGGTTTTTGGATCCCTGAAAACATGGAAAAATTCTTTCTTTACAAATACCCAAAATTGTTTCATGTTTCTCCTCTTTTTGCTCCCCGAGCCAGTTCATAAAAAACCTCATCCATAGATTCTACATCATATTTTGTTTTCAAATTACCCGGAGTATCCATTGCCTTGATCTCTCCATCTACCATCATCGAAATTCGATTACAATATTCCGCTTCATCCATGTAGTGAGTGGTAACAAAAACTGTGATCCCACTTTCAGATGCCTCATAAATCTGATCCCAGAATTGCCTTCGGGTAACAGGATCTACTCCTCCTGTGGGTTCGTCCAGAAAAACGATCTTTGGCTGATGTATAATGGCTACAGAAAATGCCAGTTTCTGCTTCCATCCTAAGGGTAGTCCTTCCACCAGTTTATTGAGTTCATTGCCAAGTCCCAGTTTTTCTACCAACTCATCGGCTTTCTGTTTAATTTCCCTATCAGAAAGACCATAAATACCACCAAAAAATCGGATATTTTCCTTTACAGTAAGGTCTTCGTACAAACTAAATTTCTGGCTCATGTAGCCGATATTTTTTTTGATCTCTTCGGTCTGCTTATAAATATCAAATCCTGCAACCTTGGCATTGCCGCCCGATGGTATGCATAATCCACAAAGCATTTTCATAGCCGTAGTTTTTCCGGCCCCGTTCGCCCCAAGGAAACCAAAAATTTCCCCTTTTTTTACTTCAAATGTGATCTCATTGACTGCTTTGAAGTCCCCAAATTGTTTAGTTAGTTTTTCAGTTGTAATGACTAACTCTTCCATTTATCGGGTCATTAAGTTTATAAAGCAGTCTTCGATCGTTGGATTGATCTGTTTGATTTCAAGTTCCTTAAAGCCGGTATTCTCAAGATCAGAAATGAAAATCGAAGAGTCGTCATTCTCACAAAAACTGATATGATGGTAATCCCCAAACGAATTAGCACTTTCTATTCTCTGATCATCTCTCAAAACTCTGAGAAGTCCCGGCATATTATCAGCTCTTAATGCAAATAATTTTTTCGGATATCTTTCAATGATTTTTTCTGGCGTATCAATAGACATTATTTTGCCTTCCTGAATCAATGCAATTTTTTCACAAAGCACTGCTTCATCCATGTATGGAGTCGAGACCAAAATTGTAATCCCTTCCTGCTTCAGTTTTTTGAGCATCTCCCAGAATTCCTTTCGTGATACAGCATCCACACCGGTAGTAGGTTCGTCCAGAAAAAGTACCTGTGGTCTGTGGATCAGTGCGCAACACAGTGCTAGTTTTTGCTTCATCCCTCCGGAAAGCTTACCCGCTCTCCGGTTTTTGAACGGTTCTATCTGAACATAGATATCACGGATCAATTCGTAGTTTTGATCTATACTGGTGTTGAAAAGAGTAGCAAAAAATTCGAGGTTTTCATACACACTCAGGTCCTGATAAAGTGAAAACCGTCCCGGCATATATCCGACAATTTTTCGGATGGAGCGAAAATCTTTGACAGCATTGTATCCGGCAACTGAAGCCTCGCCCGAATCAGCCAGTAATAATGTAGTCAGGATCCTGAAAATACTGGTTTTTCCTGCACCA
>CAYTFO010000002.1:41855-52488 GCA_964437135.1 uncultured Roseivirgaceae bacterium
AGCCAACATTTCGCCTGACGTATTTGTAATCTTTTACAACATCAACGTCATCGAAAAACACATTTCCGCTATCGGGTAACAGAACTGTTGTTAGGATTCTGAAAATTGTGCTTTTACCGACGCCATCAGGGCCGATCAAACCAAACAAAGCTCCTTTTTCTACTTCAAATGAAACATTGTCCAGAGCCAAAATCTGGCCTTTTTCATAGGTTTTGACGATATTATTCAGGATAACATCCATCTTTTTATTCGAAAGTCACCTGTCCATACATCCCAATTTTATAGGTTCCATCATTCGGTACCAGCACTTTTACTGCATAAACCTTATTTGCTCTTTCTTCTTTCGTCTGGATGGTTTTGGGGGTAAATTCAGCTTCTGAACTGATCCATGAAATAGTTCCGGAAGCTTCCCGATATTCTCCATTATTTGTATCGGTAAAAACACTAACGCCCTGCCCGATTTTTATAGCTGGAAGTTGCTGACCTGTAACATATACCCTGAGAATCATTTCTGAAATATCCGCAACTTTGAATAAGGGTTTACCCGGTTGTGCCATTTCAAAAGCCTCAGCATATTTCTCCAGCACAGTACCAGAGAGCGGCGCAATGATTCGACATTTCTTTAATTGATCTTCGAGTTGAGCCAGTTGAAAATTAAGTGTATTGGCATCTAGTGTAATTCCCTCAGTAGTAATCGTAAGAGTTGACCGTTGTGCTTCGGTCTGTTTTTGCAATACTTTAATCTGGGCGTTGATATCGTCCAGTTGCTTGGTGTTAGCTGCATCATTCTCTACAAGATTTTCTATTCGTTTTTTCTCGGTATTGGCAGTTTCCAATTGAGATTGAAGTGCAGCCAGCTGAACCTTAACATCCGGTCTTCTGCTTAATAAAGACTGAATCTGTGCTTCCACCTGTTTTTTCTTTAGGTAAATCTGGGTGCTGTCGATATAGCCCAGCAACTGGCCCGCTTTCAGTACATCTCCTTCAGTAATATCCAACATTTTAATTACTCCCTGAACTTCCGCAGGAATGATCGTTTCCACTGATTCAAAAGATCCGGTAGCATCAAATTCAGATTCCTTTTCCTGACAACTATAAAAAAATACAGGAATGCTAATTAGAATGTATTTTATAAGTTTTTTCATGTCAATTTCCCGTTTCTAGATTGAAATTATAATACGTCTGCAGTCGTTGGAGTTCATGGATTTTTTGAGTTTGGATCGCCAGACTTTCGTCGTTGATCCTTCGAATGAGCTCACTAAGAGTTGTCACCCCGTTTTCATATTTGACCTCATAGGATTTTCTCAATCGGTTTCTCAACTCAATCATTTGAGCATCCTGCATCAGTAGTGTTTCGTACTTTTTCAGCTCTTCCTGAAGTTTTGTGGTCTGGAGATCCACAGAAAAACGAAATACCTCTTCCTGTACACTTACCATTTGTTGATTCAAAGTCATTAATTCGTTGTTATTTGAGTTGCGATAAAGCCCTACTATATTCCAGGAAAGGCTAACCCCACCCACCAAAATACGGTCGAGTGTACTAGGTCCAAATTCTGCTCCGGGAGTTATAAATAATCCTACGCCCATCAAACCCAGATTTGGGTACAGGGATGCTTTGTGAATTCGATTCTGAGCTTCAATCAATTTTCTTTGATTTTCAAAACCAGCGATTTCTGGCCTGTTATTTTCAACATTTAAAATGAATGGAGTGATGTCAGGCCTCTCGAACTCAGTATTCAGGTCTAGTTGAGTTCCGGTAAGAAAGGAAAGCATGGTGAGGTAAGCGCCCTCTGCAAATTCCAGTTCAGTGAGTCGCTGTTGAGCATTGAGTAATTCTACGCTGATTTCATCAATATCAGACTGATAAGCAACACCGTTCTTGTAGGCACTTTGTACTCTTTGAAAATTACTATTTAGAGTTTCCAATAATAATTCTAGTTGAGCATTTTGGGATTCCAGAAGTAACAGACCAAAATATATCTCCTGTACTCGTCTTTTAATTTCATAAGAATTGACTTCTACCTCAGTTTTTGACAATTCATTTTGGGTATTGATTACTTCCTTTCTTGCTTTGGTTTGACCCCCATCCCAGATTACCTGATTGAGCTGCAATAAAGAAATGAGATTAAACTCAGCCCCCTGTGAGGGAGGATTCATAGGATCATTGGAAAAAGCGGGTAGTCCATCTACCAATCCGGCGATGATTGTTGCGCTGAATTGTGGAAGATAAATTTTGGACGCATTTGATAAGTTATACTCTTTGGATTTCTCTAATAAATCGTATTGCTGGATCAACGGATAGTTTTGAGTAGCCAACTTCACACAACTATCCAATGTAAGTGTGGTTTTTTGACCGTAGATAGTATAGACCAGCATCAATGCTATCATTACAGAGCCAAGCTTTTTAATATTTAGAAGAGCATAGATCATGATTTCAAAGTTGAATAATCAATATTGAGAATAGCATCAATCCACATTGGGATTAGTGCTTTACGTTGCTGAATTAATTGTTCGAATTGCGGACCGGAAACTCCCATTCCGGATTTGAAAATCGGACTCGCAATGAAAGGGAATACTGTAAGTCCCATGATATTCATAATGATCTGAATAGGCGAAAAACTTTGAATACCTTTTTCTTCAAAGTGCTGAGCGAGTTGCTTTATGAACATAGAATCATTCAACACCTTTTTCATTCCTGAAGCATTAACCAGGTGCTCAGGGTGGTTTCGAAGTTCACCTAATACAAAAACCGGAAGGTTAGGTTGTCTGGAAAGGAGTTCGATATAGTTACCGGTGATTTTTTCTATTTTATCTCGCAAGCTTGTTTCCGGATTGTTGATATGGCTAATCATGGATTGTAAAAACTCCTGCAGCGTTTCCATCATGATGATTTCAAAGAGCTTGCTTTTACTCCGAAAATAGTAATTGAGCAAGGCCAGGTTAATTCCTGATCTCTCTGCTATATCCCGGGTTTTCGTCGCGGAATATCCTTTCTCCTGAAACAGTTCTCTCGCTGCCTGTTTGATCTTTTCTTCGGTAGTTGTATCAGAATAAGTCATAAGATTTAAACAAATGTATTAATCAAATGATTAAATAAAAAGCAGAATCTGCTTTTATTCTCAGGGAAAATTTTTATTTTAAAACTTGAATCCTATCAGATTGAGATTTATTAAGAATGAATTATTCCAACCAATACATTTTTTTGAAACCTGCAAGATCAATTCCGGCTTCACGGAAACGTGCGACCGTGTTGGGGGCATCCTCCAGTTCGAAAAACCGATGCTTACCCATTACTCCCATGGTTATTGCAAGATTGGTTGGTCCTGCCGGTTGACTATCTATTTGCCGGATGAGGGCCTTTGCTTTCTCTACCTCGCCCATTTCATAATAAACAAGTGCTGCCCAGTCATCTTCAAAATTTACTTTTCTTCGATATCTGACCATGATATCCTCAGCTAACTTGTTATTTCCCAAAGCTGCAGCTATATATGCATTGACAACCATTAAAATCGGTTCTTCAATTTCCGCCCCTGTAAATCCTTCGGAATAAATGGATTTTAACACCTCCTTTTGCCCCGATATCCCTAAATAAAAATGATCTACTTTATCAATTAAAATATTACTCCCGATTACTTTCCTGCTATCCCGAAAAACCTCTCTTAAGGCATCTAATCCTTCTTTATTGTATAAATAATATGCTCTGTAAACCCATGTATTTAGATTTAGTGGATCCAATTCAATATCCGCTTTTGTATCTCTTTCCAAAATTTCAAATTCGTCGTACAGACCAAGTATTTCATTTAGCCAAATGCTTCCACCTGGAACTCTTTTCGTTTGATTCAATACTTCTTTGAATTGTTTTAAAAGATTGGGAAGTTGATACCAGGAGTCTGAGAAGAAAACTAAATTCATTTCAGTAGTTACTTTGAGAATCGGTGACCGAAGATGTAGTGTCCCATGTTGCAAAGCTTCTTTCAATTTTATTTTTGCTTCCTCCTGAGTCAGATTCTCAGGTGGTCTCATACCGTCAATTAAAATATGAGCATATGCATCCATTTTATATAAGGATGCATTACCAAAGCCAGGGTCAAGTTCCAATGCCCTATCAAAATGCCTGTTTGCTTCCCAAATAAGTGACATATTCCCCTCATGTGCTTCTCTGTATGCTTCCACCCCCTTTAGATACTCCTGAAAAGCCTCCACATTCCTTGTCTCAGTAGCAAACATTTTTTCCCGTAACTCCTCATCTAATAAGACATCAAGTGTGGTAGCAATTTCTTCTGCGATAGATGTTTGAACTTTAAATAAATTTTCTGTTTTACTATCATAGGTTTTGGACCAAAGATGAAAACCATCATTGGCACGAATCAACTGGGCAGTAATCCGAAGTTGATCCCCGATTCTGCGAACGGACCCCTCTACTACATTTGCAACACCCAACGTATCTGCAATTCTGCTGATATCTAAATCTTTCCCCTTAAACTGGAAAGCAGAAGTACGGGAAGTCACTTTAAGTTCAGGAAGTTGTGCAAGAGAGTTCAGGATTTCCTCTGTTAGCCCGTCAGAAAACCAATCCTGATCATGATTTTCAGATAGATCTGCAAAGGGAAGCACTGCTACGGATTGATTTGAAATAGCTGTGGGTGCTTCGATTTCAACTGTTTTCTCAGGAGTAGCTAGAGCAAAATAAAAGCGTTCTACCAGAAGGAAAAAAATAATCAATATCAGAACGGTAATCGTCAAACGGTTGAGTTTTTTTCCGGTATATCTTGTTACCGACTCCGTTATATTGACTTCGCTGCTTCGTTTTATTCCCTCAGGTGTAAGCTCAAAAGCCCATGCCAGAATGAGGGCGAGAGGAAAACCTGCAGCCACCAAAATGATAATCAAAGTATCAAACCAGTGGGGTAAAGAGAGTGGGGCTTCAATGGTTGCTGAAACCTGGATAAGTAGCCAGGCAACCACAGCATAAGTAGTCGCTACTCTTACAACATTCCTTCGCTTCAGCTCATTAAAAAACCCTCTTATGTCCATGGTTCCTAAATATAGTAATTAAATACTAAAGCCCTTTTAACAGACTTCAGGTTTGATATAGTATTTAGTAAATTATTAGTTTGTATATGTAAATGAATATATTACTCCATAATGTATGTAATGCGGACTTTGATTCATTTAAACTTTTTCAGACATGGTAAAATTTTTTCGAGTTATTCCTTTATTATTTATACTCTCCTGTACTAATTCCAACACGGATAAAAATGTGAGCGACTGGGTTTCTCTGTGGAATGGGGAAGATTTGACAGGATGGAATACTTATTTTGCAAGTCCGTTTTCAGGAACAGATAAAACACAGGAGGGCTTGATCGGTCTGAATAATCCTTCTCAGGATATAATTAAAGTTGTGGAACTGGAGGATGGAAAAGCTATAAGAGTATCAGGCATTGCCTGGGGAATGATGTTTACAGAAAAAGACTACAGCAATTACCATCTAAAACTTAAAGTAAAATGGGGAAAAGAAATGCATGTCCCTAGGGAGAATGGTCCCAGGGACAGTGGTTTGTTGTACCATGGATATGGCGAACCTGGTTCTGCATCCGTATGGATGAGTTCACAGGAGTTGCAAATACAGGAAGGAGATTTTGGTGATTACTGGCCGACGGGCGATGTTGCAATTGATATCCCCACTGTAATGGGAGATAGTATCTTTTATAAATATGAAGAGAATGCTGAATTACGTACATACTATACCGCTGAAATAGCTTCTCGTGAAACAGTACAGGATAGCCTGGTAAAACGCCGGGTAGTTAAAAGCATTGATGCAGAAAGACCAAATGGCCAATGGAACGATGTGGAATTATATTGTTTTGGTAACTCCAGTGTTCATATTGTCAATGGAGAAGTTGTCATGAGGCTGTATAACTCTCGTAAAATGAGTAATAATTCACCAGTAAAATCCGGAAAGATAATACTCCAGTCGGAAGGCGCTGAAGTGTATTATAAAGACATAAAATTGAGACCTATTGATGTGATACCGGAATTGTAAATCATTTTAAATATCAGATTTTCCGAAAAGGAAGTCCTCATTTCTTACTTACTTCCGATGTATCTAAATTATAGGCAGAAAAAGAAGTTCTAATTGGTGAAATAGGCTAAAATTGGCTAAAATAGGGTCCAGAAGCATAAATAAACATAATTTTGTTATTAAATTAATTTATAATCATTAATGAAATCATCTAACATTCTACCAGGACTATTATGCCTGATTTTATTTACATCGTTTAATTCAAATGCTCAATTTAATGTTGATGGTCAGATATTGATCCGAAGTGAATTTAGAAATGGCTATAATGGTGCTATTCCGGAAAATTCTGATCCTGCAGGCTTCATCGCACATCGAGCCAGACTTCAGGCAAGTTATAAAACTGAGAATTTAAACTTTTACATGAGTGTTCAGGATGTTCGAACCTGGGGAAGCACTTCACAGGCGAATGTAACCGATAATTTGCTGTCAGTTCATGAAGCTTACGGTGAGTTTAGTGTTGGCGAATACTGGAAAATCAAACTGGGAAGGCAGGAATTAAACTATGATAATTTCAGATTTCTTGGAAATTTAGATTGGGCATTGCAAGCCAGGGCACACGACTTTGCATTGGTAAAATATGAGAAAGAAGAAAGGAAACTGCATATAGGTGGAGGTTTCAATCAAAATGGTCAAAGCAGAACAGGAAATTTCTTCAGTACACCTAATCAATACCGGGCAGCTCAATTAATACGGTATGAGAATAAGGTGGGTAATTTAGATTATGTAGTACTCTTCTGGAATGAAGGCAGACAAAATACTGCGCTAGATACGTTGGGTAATCCGATAGATGATGCTGTTTATTTCAGACAAACCATTGGAATTCCTGCTTTAAAATATTCTTTTGGAAAAACTGATTTAGCCGGATTCTTCTACTATCAGTTTGGTGAAGACATATCTGGAACAAGTGTTTCAGCATTCAATGCAAGTGCTCAGATTAGTCAGACTTTTTATCAAAATGATAATGGAAGAAAATGGCGGGCTACATTTGGTTATGAAGTAATCTCAGGTACTGATGGTGACGATGAGGGAACCAATAAATCTATGAGTTTACAATACGGTACTAATCACCTTTTCAATGGATATATGGATTGGTTCTATGTGGGAAATAGGTGGGAAAATTTTACCGGACTTCATGATATTTTTATACGAAGTAGATATTCTTTCAATTCAAATTTTTGGATACAGGCTGACGGACATTTTTTTTCATCTTATGCTCAGCCCTTTGGACCTGACGGTCAGCTGGTGACGGATAAAAGTATAGGGACGGAACTTGATCTGGTTTTTGGTCTGATTATCAATGATGCAGTTTCTCTTCAAAGTGGATATAGTCAGTTGTTTGCTTCTGATGCATTTAGGAATACTCAGGCTATTGAGATTAATCAAACCCAAAACTGGGCTTATGTGATGTTCGTCTTCAGGCCCAACAGCAAAGCTAAGTTTATTGGAGTTCTACAATAGACAGAAAAAAGAAAAGGCCTGATCGGTTTCGAGGTATTTGTATTCCGCTTGGATAAGTTTTGAGCTATCGTGCAGTAGTATTACATTTATTACGCAATCAACGATTAATATAATACATATCAAAAAGGATAATTGAATCATGTCAAACCTACATATTTTAAAAGCTGCATTTAAAGATTTTGCAGGAATGTCTGAGGAAGCTTTTGATTTATCTTTAAAATATTGGCATGAAAAATCCTTTAAAAAAGGAGAACTCTTCAACAACTACAAGAATGTATGCAAAGAGCTTGGATTCGTACTTAATGGCACTTTTCGTTCATACATCATAGACTATAAATCCGGGGAGGACAAAAATTTGTTTTTCTTTTCTCAAAATGGATTTGTAACAGCCTACAAAAGCTTTGTAAGGCAAATCCCCTGTGAATACTATACTGAGGCTTTAACTGATTCCCAGATTATTTGTATCAATATTTTTGATTTACAAAAACTCTATAAACAATCGCACGAATGGGAATGCTTTGGACGACTAACCGCTGAAATGGCAGCTAATATAGTTATTGAAAGAATGGAAAGCTTTCTGCTTAAATCTCCGGAAGAGCGATATTTAGAACTTATAGAAACGCATCCCGAACTACATGATAAGGTTCCCCTGTATCATATCTCTTCTTATTTGGGTATTCAGGGCCCCTCCCTTAGTCGTATAAGAAAAAGAATCGCAGGAAAATAACGATTTTAACTTAGGTTAAAGAAATCCTCTATCTCGTTTTTGAGATTTGCTTGTAAATAATAATTGCAAGCAAAATGAAATCAATAAGTCTTTATTTAATGATTGGTCTAACGACAGTGTCACAAACATTTTCACAAACAAAAACAGATAGTAAAATGAAAAAATCTATTGAATCTAAAACAATCGTATTCGTACACGGACTATTCTTAAACAACGAAAGTTGGAAGGAATGGGAATCTTATTTCAAAGCAAAAGGATACACGACTTATGCACCTGCTTACCCAGGTCACGAAGGTAATCCAACCGAGTTAAGAAAATCTGCACCCGAAGGACTTGGGAATGTTACTTTTTCTGATGTAGTAAAACATTACGAAAAATTTATACAAACCTTACCTGAAAAACCAATTATTATTGGTCATTCAATGGGTGCACTGGTAGCTCAAAAATTGGTCGAAAAAGAAATGGCTGAAGCAGCTGTTATCATTAGTAGTGCACCTCCAAAAGGAGTCATCACATTAAAATTCAGCTTTGCCAAATCAAATTTTGGCTCATTAAATCCATTTAAAGGCAATACTGTGCATTACCCCACTAAAAAGTGGTTCCACTATGCGTTTACGAACACATTGTCCAGAGCCGAGTCGGACTCAATATTTGATAAATATGTAGTTCCTGAGAGTAGAAATATTCCTCGTGAGACATTGAAAAAAGCAGGAAAAATAGACTTTAAAAAGCCTCATGTACCGATGCTATTTATTTCAGGAGAAGAGGATCATATCATTCCGGCTTCTTTGAATAAGAAAAATTTCAAAAAATATAAGAACGAAATTAGCATAAGAGAACATAAAATATTCAAAGGCCGTGATCATTTCTTAGCCGGAGAAAATGGTTGGGAAGAAGTAGCTGATTATACTTATAATTGGTTAAAATAAGTGGCAAACATTGAACTTTATCATCCATAAGACAGGGGATTTTGTTGACTTGCGTTTCATGCTGTTCATCATGAAAGAGGTCAATATAAACACAATTCTTCAGACTTTCCGATCTATGATTTACTCTTTGGAACATTCAGTAATCCAGCAGACTTTAAAGATCAAAATGGGTTTTATGATGGTGCTTCAGACAAAGTATTGGAAATGCTGAGTTTTAAGGATGTTTCTAAAAAATTGAATTGATTACTTGTATAAAATAAAGCGTCAAAAAATATGACGCTTTATTTTCATTAAACTACAATTCAGGACCACATATTCAATCATGAAATTCAGAGACTAGCTCTTTGAAATTATGAGACAATTTGTTTCTACTAAGGCTACATTTCTTTTAGAGGACTGTCGCGAAAAAAGCAGATTGATAATGTTGTGTTTATACTAAACGAAATAGAGTAATTGTCTTCAGAATTTTACTTTGCAAATATCATAACACCTCTTCTACATGTAAATCGACATGATCCGATAAGATTCCATATTTTTCTTAGCAGCACTATATGAATCCTCATCAAGAATCTCGTGTCTTCTAAGATTTTCCAAAATCAACTTTCCGATCTTAGGCCGCAATTCGAGTTGATTAATCAAATAAACACTTGCCACTGAATCTTCTTCCAGAAAAGAAGCCTGGATTCGCATAACTGCTGAATCCAGAAGTACTTCTTTTGTGTAAATTGTATCACCAATTGATTTTGAATTAAATGCTGATCCTCCAGGTTGTGACTCCTTTACTTTAAAACCCACCAAAAATGCAGTAATCAAAAGTAAAGCCACTAGTATGTATTCTTTAGTTTTCATCTTGCAGAAATTAGGTTACAAATATTTCGTCATATGCTTCCGGATGAGAAATAGAAACATTGTCACCCGGTTCTAAGCTGGAATGGTGACTTATGATTTTTCCATCTTTAATCACAAAAGAAAATCTTAGGTCATTACTTTCTTCAAATCCATCTGACCTCCATTTGATCTTGTATTGACCCATATCTACTTTCAGTCCGTCAACCTTATGTGTACTTACCTGATACGGCACAACCTGAAGATCATGCTTTTGAAATAAATCCCTGTATAAATCCTTAATCTGATCAATGTTTCTTCTGATCCTTGTAGAAAATGCCGGGATCATCATCGCATCATCGCTATATACTTTCATCAACGCATTGATATCATGGCTATTGACAGCTGCAACCCATTTATCAAAAACCGGCACATTCGGTTCATCTATCATGTCTTCTAGTTCAATTGGTGATCTTTCAAGATCTGACCCGAAAGAACTCCTAAAAAGCTGTACTATTTCCTGAGTTGATTTTCCAGTTCTTCTCATAAACACATATTGTATAAATGCATGTGCTACTAATAATAGAAGTAGTCACTCAAAGATTCCTAACT
>CAYTFO010000002.1:52498-55258 GCA_964437135.1 uncultured Roseivirgaceae bacterium
AAGAAACCCGCATATACCCGCCATTATAAGAGCATATCTTCCTTCCGAGCGAACATGAGAAATATTAGCGATCATTTTCCATCCTGAATAAACCATTATGATACCCAGTGCATATTCCGGTAGATGGGTCAATATGACAGGAAAAACCACTACAAGTAGTAATACAAGTGAGGTAAAAACATTTGATAGTTTTGTGACAGCACCGGCAACTGTGTTTGTAGTACTTTTGGCCAGGCCATCCAGATTGGTCATACCTCCAAAAAATGTAGCTCCGAGGTTAGCAATCCATATTGCGAGTAAACTATTGTTTGTGTTAGCTTTTCTCTTAAAAGGATCCATTTTCTCAATTGCAACATTACTCATCACCTGTTCGATCACGTCAATTGTACCCAACATTACGGCAAATCCAACCATTTTAATAAGCATAAATAGCGTTTCCTGCTGATTCATACCATCTAATTGTGGAAGGGGAAAAACCAGTTCAAATGGAACTGAATCAATCGAAATCATTGGAAGTGGCATGAAGAAGCTTAGTGCAAAGCTGGTAACCATTACAACAAAGTATGGCAGAGCAGGCATCTTTCTTTTGTAGAATTTAAATAGCAAAACAAAAGAAACAAATGAGACAACACTAAGTAGAATAATCATCTCCCTTTCAAAATTCAGCCATGTAGATGTCTTGTGTTCGATATCATAAAGAAACGGAACAAATTTTAGTGCAATCTTTAAACCTACACCAGCTAATAATCCTTCAACGAGGTAGTGTGGGACAATTCTGAGGATATATCTTTCCAGTCTGTATTTCCACACAATTGCTTGAAAAGCAGCTGTGAGAACTATAACAAAAGGCATATTTTCTATGCCAAATGTTTGTACTCCCAAAGCAAGTGCTGGTGCAAGTCCTGCTGCAACACCAGGCATTCCGGTGTAGTTTCCCGGCTTAAATAAATAAGTAATAAAACTGATAATTCCGGCGAAAATGACCGTGTACAATCCGGTCATAATAGGATAATCAGACATTAAGCAAATGCCTACTGTTAAAGGCACAGCCATTACACCCGCAACAGTTCCTGCAAGTGCATCTCTTTTAATATTTTTAATTGATTCGTTTAGACGTTCTTTAATCATGCCTTTTTCATTTAAGAAAGACCTCATTTATGATGACCTTTCCAGTTTTATAAATAGGATATAGTTTTCCTGATGAATTAATCAGGATTTTAGAAATCCGATAGGGATTTAAAAATGAAGAAAGAGATTACGCCAAATGAATCTTTGAACAACAGAAAAAGATAAATAAAGGAACCTTAGCCAGAAAAAATGAAACTTTCCGCTGCTGAATTTCCCTTTCAGTAAAATGAAAAGTATGGTGACATAAGATTGCATCCTGAGCAGAGAGATAGTCTGTATTTCCCAGGTGCAATACTTTAATCCAGTCTCTGCCTTCTTTTGCTTCCTTTAATTCTTCAAGTTCGGTCTCACATGTTTCCAGCAACTCTTCTTTTTCAAGATAGAATGTCCTTGTGTCTGCCAGAGTCATTGCCACAAACAGAAGCAGAGATATAAATGTCAATATAGATTTACTTCTCACCACATTACAAAAGAAATACTTCTAAGACTTGAAAAATAGGACTTAATTATTGATATAATGTGATAAATATTATATTTTACTGTAGCATTGATTACAATTCCATGAAGGTTAACTTAAAGAAATTTGACTTTGAAAGTCATAAAATCCTTTCCTTATTGAAAACACATGAAAGAGATCTGTTTCTGGATCATTCAGAAGACCTGGTATTTAAGAAAGGCAAACTTATTTTTTATGAAGGAGGGATAGCTACGGGTGTTTTTCTTATCCAAAGTGGACGTGCAAAAATCTACAAAACGGGACTGGACGGAAAAGATCAGATTTTCTATGTGTATAAAACAGGTGACTTGCTGGGTTATCATGCACTGCTTTGTGATGAGCAATATGAAGATTCATGTGAGGCGATAGAGGATTGTAAAATATCTTTTGTGAGTAAAGCCAATTTTGATATTTTGATAAATAAAATCCCTGATCTCAACCAGCTATTGATCCAAAATATGAGCCATGAATTTGGAGTACTGGTAAATATCATCACTGTCCTTGCACAGAAACCTCTACGGGAAAGGCTTGCACTTTGGCTGCTAATTTTAAATGAAAAATACGATCATTCTGAAATCTATCTCTCCAGGGAAGACCTGGCAAATCTTATTGGAACTGCAAGGGAAAGTCTTGGAAGATTATTGAAGGAATTCAAAGATGAAAAACTAATTGAAATTAAAGGTCGCTCTATAATTTGCCTGGAAACAAAAAAACTTTTGAAAATTGCCAGTTCAGAGTATAATTAACAGAGTCCTGAAAGAGTCTTTAAATAGATCTGCCCAAATAATTTTCCTAATCCATCAAAACTAAACTCTCCTATTTCTCAACCTCCTTCAGTTTTCTTTCAAAAAAATCGAAAGTAGCTTCAAAAGCCCTTACCCAGTTTTGATGGAGTAAAAACCCATGAACTTCATCGGGGAAAACCAGTTGTTCAAACTCTACACCATTCTTTCTTAAAGCCTCGGCTTTATCTACTGTCTCACTGAAAGGGACATTCCGATCATCATCCCCATGAATCAATAAAACTGGTGATTTCCAACCCTCCATATGTGCTATGGGTGAAGAATCATAAGCAAGTTTTGTAAATTCCGGATCTTCCAGGCGATTGTAAGAGGGAATAAAATTCTGAATCACAT
>CAYTFO010000003.1:0-14509 GCA_964437135.1 uncultured Roseivirgaceae bacterium
AATAATTTTAGTAAGATTATCCTTAATACTAAAATCAATAGAATAGAGATTCAGTCCTCAGCCGAAAAACTTCATTTTTATTCAACTCAGGTAACTTTAAAGGAAAATGAAATTAACATTTATCTTTCCGAAGAAACAGGAGATTCTGTTGCCGTAAAGTGGTTGGATAATTATAAGAAAATGGATGTATTTTTCAAAAAGGAAAAGAAACTATTGTCCTTCACTTTAGAATAGAAATTGCATTAATCAATAATATTTTCCGCTCACAAAACATAACTGAAGCTTAAATATCTGGTTCTGCAGCTTCTGTTATTAATTCTGTAAATTTAAAATGCACTTCTTAAAATCAAAAAATAATGGCAACATATTCGTTGAATGTAAACAAAAAGAATTTCACGGTTGATGTGGATCCGGACACTCCACTTCTATGGGTATTGCGTGATCATTTGGATCTTGTAGGAACAAAATATGGTTGCGGGATTGGACAATGTGGGTCCTGTACTGTTCATGTTGAGGGAAAAGCTACCAGGAGTTGTTCTATTCCGATTTCTGCTTTGAAGGACGCGAAAGTGGTGACGATTGAAGGGTTATCTGAAAATGGAGATCACCCCTTGCAGGTAGCCTGGAATGAAGAGGATGTTCCACAATGTGGATATTGTCAGGCAGGCCAAATCATGACTGCTGCTGCATTTTTGAATAAGAACCCAAGCCCTTCAGACAAGGAGATACGCCAGGCAATGCATGGAAACCTGTGCAGGTGCGCCAGTTATAACAGGATAGAGAAAGCTGTAAAGTCAGCTTCTACAAAGTTGAGTTAATCACCCAAAAGAAATTATCATGCAAGAAGTAATAAAAAATAAAGTAAACAGAAGGGATTTCATGAAGGTGTCAGCATTGACCAGTGGTGGAATGTTGATAGGATTTAATCTCTTTACCGCTTGTAAACCCGAAGCAAAACCACCAACAGATATTGAAAACCTCAATTTCAGGGATTTTAATGCCTTTATCAAGATAGCTGAAAATGGATATGTAACCTTAATGTCACCTAATCCGGAGATAGGTCAGGGAGTAAAAACATCCATGCCGATGATTGTTGCAGAAGAACTGGATGTGAAATGGGAAAATGTAATTGTTGAGCAGGCACCTTTAGATACTGAAAGTTACAGTCGTCAGGTAGCAGGTGGAAGTCAGTCGATAAGGTATGGCTGGGATTCACTTCGGGAAACAGGAGCAGCAGCTAAATATATGCTTATTGCTGCAGCAGCCAAAAAATGGGGCGTTGATCCTACTCAATGCTCAGCAACTGAAGGCGTCATTACCGGACCTGATGGAAGTACTCTCGGTTATGGTGAAGTTGCCATGGAGGCTGCTCAGATGGAGGTTCCGGAAGATGTGAAGTTGAAAGAACCAAAGGATTATAAAATCATTGGTACGGAAGTTAGAAATGTTGATCTTCAAAAAATAGTGACGGGTCAGCCCTTGTTTGGATTAGATTATAAGAAAGAGGGTATGTTATATGCATCAGTTATGAGACCTCCTTCTTTTGGTCAGAAACTGGTGAGTTTTGATGATTCAGATGCCAGACAGGTAAACGGAGTTTCAGATGTTTTTCAATTTGGTGATAAAATAGCAGTTCTGGCCAATTCAACCTGGCAGGCAATGAAAGCTAAGAAAAAGCTTAAAGCTAAGTGGGCAGCAGATGAATTGGAAAGTACCCAAAAGCACGATAAGATTCTTGTTGGCTTATTGGATGGAGATAGTTTTGAAACTATGAGAAAAGATGGTGATGTCCAGAAAGCTTTTGCTGAAGCTGATGAGGTATTGGAAAGAACCTACGAATCCCCATTTTTACCTCACAATTGTATGGAGCCTATGAACTTCTTTGCGGATGTTCGGGATGATAAAATAGAAATGATGGGGCCCATACAGACACCGCAGGGGACACGAGGTAGAATAGCAAAACTTCTAAATCGATCCGAGGAAGATATCTCAATCGGAATGACCCGAATGGGTGGAGGCTTTGGAAGGAGGCTCTATGGAGATTTCGCATTAGAGGCTGCTGAAATTAGCAGTATAGCAAAAAAGCCTGTAAAAGTTGTTTTTTCCAGGGAAGATGACATGGCTGCTGGAATTTACAGACCGGCAATAAAATATAGACTTGCTGCCTCTATTAAGGATGGTAAAATAACAGGCTATCATCTGAAGGAAGCTTCTGTTAATAGTAATATGTATGGATTAATACCTCATTTTTTCCCTGCTGGTGCAATAGAGAATTTACAGATTGATGTTGCGAAATACGATAGTGATATTACAACAGGAGCATGGAGAGCACCCTACACCAATTTTCTTTCATTTGCAGAGCAATCTTTCTTTGATGAACTGTTTACATTGATGGGCGTGGATCCTGTTCAGGGACGAATAGACCTATTGGAAAATGTGAAGCAGGTAAATGATGAAAGAATTCAATATTCTCCTTCAAGGTTTCAGGAGGTGATACGGGTTGCAGCCGAAAAGGGAAACTATGGAAAGGCACCTAAAGGTATCTACCAGGGATTTGCAGCTTACTATAGCCATAATACTCATGTGGCTGAAGTGGTTGATATTGAAATGGATGGAAATATGCCGGTGGTGAAAAAAGTAACGGCCGTTGCGGATTGTGGTATTGTTATTAATCCTCTTGGCGCAAGAAACCAGGTAGAAGGCGGTGTAATTGATGGTTTAGGACATGCAATGTATGGAGACTTTGTTTTTGAGAATGGAAAAGGAAATGCTGATAATTTTGATAAGTACCGTCTAATCAGAATGGGAGAAACCCCAATTGTAGAAGCTCATTTTATCAAAAATGAGGAGCGACCAACAGGTCTGGGGGAACCGGCGTTACCACCTGCAGGGGCAGGCCTGTCTAATGCAATATTTGCTGCGACAGGTAAAAGATTAACTAAGCAACCCTTTATAAATGAGTTGTCTGATGTTGATGTGACGAGAATGTAATCTTTAGATATTTATACTCTATAAAAAAACCAGTTAAATATTTCTGAACTGGTTTTTTTGTTTAAAAATCATACTTAGCATTCTTATCAATGATTTTACCATTATTCCATTTTTTAATGCTACCTGAGCCAATTTCCAGGAGGTTTACTATCATCAAACTATAATTAGTTAATTTTAGAAAGCATATAATACTTTATTATGACGGTATTGATTGTTGTTGTTATAGTACTCATAGCCATACAAGTTGGGATATTTTTTTACAGTAGAAAGCTTCGGAAGAAACTAAAAGAAGACAATGTTCTGGTTAAATATGATATCAAAAGCAGGGCAGATGCATGGAAAGTATTAATGAGCGATGAAACACCAAATGCAGATAAAGAAGAGATAGAGAGATTGATGCGGGAAGATGACAATTCGTGACATCTCTTTACTCATTTCTGACGCTTAGAGAGTAATAAATACGTACAATTGGGTTATGTTCAGTAAAGTGCTCCTGCCATGATAAAAACCTATATTAAACTCACACTTCGCCAACTTTGGAAATACCGTAGTTATGTCCTCATAAATACGTTTGGATTAGGGATTGCATTAGCATGTTGTGTTACAGCATATCTACTATTTGCCTTTAATTTTGAGTTTGACAGTCACCTGGACTCATCTAAATACCAAAATATTTATAGAGTTCATACCGATGCTTACAGTCCCAATGGTGAAATCGTTACGAATGTAGTAGCTCCTCTGGGACTTGCACCGATAATTAAAGAAGACATATCAGGAATAGATGAGTATGTGAGAATTTTAAGTGAATGGGGTTTTGTCAAATTTGGTGATAACACTTTTAGTGAAGGAGTACAGTTTGCAGATCCTAATTTTTTTAATTTCTTTGATTATGAGGTTATTTCAGGAAGTGTAGAAGGTTTTGACCAAAAAAATTATGTGATTATTTCTGATGAAATAGCCGAAAAATACTTTAAGGATGAAAACCCGATAGGAAAGGTACTAACCTTCAATTTTGCCAATCAAAAAAAGATACAGGTTGAAGTTGGGGCGGTGATCGGTCAGGTTCCGGTCAATAGCAGCATTTATTTTGATTTCCTGATGCATAGCGACCATTTTCTGGATATTCATCAGCTCTCTAATACTGAAATGGGTGACTGGAAAGACCCTGCTGTACTTGTTAAACTATCTAACACTTCAAACGAAGAGGATTATAAAGACCTCATGCAAAAATATGTTCCGAGGAGAAATGAATTGAAGGAAGATGCAAAAGTCATATCCTTCCATTTTGAGCCATTTCTCAAACCACTCAATGAGGATGATGTGTATTGGAGCAGACTGAATTTAAGAATCAGTAACATGCCCATAATAGTTTTTATTACTATGGCTGTTTTGATACTATTGATCGCCTGTTTTAATCTCACAAATACAACTATCGCCACTACTTCGAAGAGATTCAAGGAAGTTGGAATACGTAAAGTCGTAGGTGCATCAAGGAAGCAAATCATCATTCAGTTTCTACTGGAAATGACATTTACAGTGCTTATTTCTTTAGTTATTGCTGTAATTGTATCAAGTTATATTGTCGATGAATTCGCTGCCATGTGGGGTTTGCCCTTTGGTTTGAGAGATATTAAAGGACTCAACCTTATTTTTGCACTACTCTTTCTGGTTTTTATAAGTTCATTAGTTGCTGGTTTATATCCGGCATTACACAACAGTAAAATAAAACCAGTGGCTTTACTCTCCAATAAAGTCAAATTGAAAGGGGGTGGTTGGTTTACAAATGTACTAGTATCGCTTCAGTTCAGTATCTCAGTAATTGTGCTTATAAATGGAATAGTATTTATTCAGAATGCAAAGTTTCAGGAAAGTATTGATTATGGATTTGATATGCAGAAAATCTTAACAGTCTTTATACAGAATGAAAGTGAATATAAGATATTGAAGCAGCGTATAGAATCAAATCCAATGGTGAGATCAATTGCAGTCAGTCACCATCAACTTGGATTGAGCAGTTATCCTTTTCCTGTATTTATAGATACAACCGAATATAGTGTTCAGCATATAGAAATAGGGGAGAATTTCTTTGAAACTATGGGTTTAGAATTAGTTATGGGCAGATTCCCGGATATCAACATGACCAGGGATGAATTTGAATCTATCGTTGTAAACGAAGCTTTTATAGAGCATGCAGGTATAAGTGGGGATCCTCTTCTTGCTACAGTGAAAGTCAGGGATCAGAAAAGACGAATTATTGGGGTGGTAAAGAACCATGTAGATAACCTTTTTAGATCTGATGAACCAGAGCCTTTTGTCTATTATGCTTCAAAAAGAAATGAATATCAGGTAATGTTGATTAAATCTTCTGCAAAAGATCTTGTAGGTGTTAAGGATGATGTTGAATCCGTTTGGAAAGAAGAATTTCCGGATAAAGCATTTACTGCAGAATTTCAGGAAGAATTAACGTTAGGGGGTCTTCGTCAGACAAATTCAAATATGAAGAAGATATTTATATTCCTGACCATTTTAGGTACATTACTGTCTGCGTCCGGAATATTTGCATTGTCCAGTTTGAATGTTGACAAGCGAATTAAAGAAATAGGTGTGAGGAAAGTATTGGGTGGTTCTGTAAATCACATCATATTCATGCTTGGGAAAAGCTTTACAATGATATTGTTGGTATCCATTGTATTCGGTTCGGCCATTGGATATTTTCTCTCTACAACCTTGTTGGATAACATATATGCTTATCATCTTGAGGTAGATGTTTGGCCACTGATAATAGCCAGTATTATCATATTGATCGTTGGTATTTTGAGTACAACTTCTATCATCTGGAAAGCTGCAGTTGCTAACCCGGTTGAATCGTTAAGAAGTGAGTGATTATTTTTAAAAGAGTTCAGGATTTATTAAATTAGTAATAGACATAATATTTAATCTTATGGGAAAAGGAGATAGAAAAACAAAAAAAGGTAAGATTAACAAAGGAACTTTTGGTGTTTCAAGGCCCAAAAAGAAATCGACAGCATTGCCAGAAAAACCAAAAGCCAAAAAGAAATAATTAACGCTGTTAGTTTCATTTCAAATAAGAAAAAATCACTTTTAGTCATTTAACTTAATTGACAGTCCATAAGTAATGAGATTCATGCCAACAAATCTTATTACCCTTACTATATCTACTTGACTACATTAAAAATCCGGTTCATTCAATTTTGTCATTCTATGAGGTTACATTTTTCTAAATTTGAGAATATACTGGTAATCAACTAAAGAGCTGGAATATGAATGATAATCTGATTATGGAACAGGACATACACCCTTTACTAAAAGCCAAATGGTCTCATTTTTTTGATCTGATGGATGCTACCAATGATGGTCATATTGAAATGAAGGATTTTACAGAGATTGCTGAAAAAATCTTCGTTGTGTATGAAGCAAACAGTCAGAAAATAGGGATGAGAGTTCTTCTAAAAAAGTCAGATAGATTATTCAATCGCCTTATGTATGAAATGCACTTAATGCATAAGGGATATATTGAAAAGCAGGACTGGTTTGACTGGTTGAATAAAAACACTGCTTTAGGAGAAGAAAGCCATGCTTTCAGAAGCATTACTTTTCAGATATTCAAAGAACTATTTAATGTTTGCGATCAGAATAATGATGGCTATTTAAGTAGAGCAGAGCTGGCAGATTTATATCATGTTCTAGGCATCGAAGAGCAGGATTCGGTGATTGCATTTCAATACATTGACGAAAACGGGGATGGAAAGATCAGTCGGGCTGAGTTCCTGGAAGGTATCCGTGAATTCTTTATTGGTACAGACAAAACTGAAACGGTTTTCGGAGAGGTAATTGCTTAATTATTAGAACTGAAAATAAATAAACTGCTGGCCTGAAGTTTGGACAATCATCAACCCGAAGATCATTACAGACCAGACGGCAATTAATAGCCACGCAGGAGACTTTTCGATTACTCCTATAAGGCTTTGTTTTCTCATCAGGAAATGCCCCATAAATACCAGGAGCATTAATGCCGGTACCAGGATCAGATGATTAGTAATAAGGACCGGTTTTTCTCCATGTATAAAAAACATTGAACCTAAAATATTAATTGCAGTTTCAAATGATTCTGCCCTGAAAAACACCCAGGTGATATTGACACATGTAAAAGTTAAGAAAGCTAACAGAAAATCTAAAATCCAACTGCCTTCAGGAACTTTGATCCTATTTTTGAGTAACCTTTCCACTACTAAATAGAATCCATGCAGGAACCCCCAAAACACAAAAGTCCATGCAGCTCCATGCCAAAGGCCTCCCAGTAGCATTGTGAGCATTAAATTCACATAAGTACGGTTTATGCCGTACCGATTTCCACCTAGTCCGATATAAAGATAATCTCTCAACCAGCTGGACAATGAGATATGCCATCGTCTCCACAAATCAGAAAAACCAATACTTCCATAAGGATACCTGAAATTGTCAGGCAAAGCAATACCCAACATCATAGCAATCCCTATGGCACATAAGGAATAGCCGGCAAAATCGAAGAAAATCTGCCCTGAAAATGCCCATACACCTACCCATGCATCAATAGGTAGTAAGAGTTCTGAGGAATTAAAAACTGAGTCAGAAGCCGGGCTAAGCAAAGAATCTGCAAAAACTGTTTTTTGAAATAAACCAATGGTTAACAATAATAACCCAAGAAAGAATTGATTTTGTGTGGCTTTTTTGGGTTCATAAAATTGAGGAACCAATTCATCCGACCTTACTATCGGGCCGGCTACCAATTGGGGGAAAAAAGTAACATATAATGCAAAATCCAGAAAAGTTTTGGCAGGCTGAATCTTTTTGTTATAGAGGTCTATGGTATAGGACATAGTCTGAAAGGTGTAAAAAGAAATACCCATAGGCAGCAGAATATCCCATTTTGGAGGGGTATAATCCATTCCAATCCCGTTTAAAATCATTTGGAAGTTCTCAAGTAAAAAGCTTCCATATTTAAAAAATGCCAAAAAACCTAGGTTTACAAAGATGCTCAGCAGCAACCAAAGTTTTCTTTTACGCTTTTCGGTTATTCTGACCATCATATTTCCTGCGGTCCAATCTACTAAGGTGCTTATCCAAAGGAGTAAAATGAGTGGGGGATTCCATAACCCATAAAATATATAGCTCGCCAGCAACAACATCCCTTTTTTTGCTTTCCAGCTCATAGGTACCAGATAATACAAAGTCAGAACAATAAGCAGAAATAAAACAAATCCTATGGTATTGAATAACATATTTTATTGCTTTAAAAAATTATCTTTAAGTAACTCATTTACAATAATCTCTGTAAATCTGTCAGCATCTTTATTATTGAGGTGAGACCATTCCGGTGGCTCCATGTTTACCATTTCGGGATAGTTTTTATAGTGGTAACCCAGTGATTTAGAATCTATCAATAAACGATCCCAGTAAAGAGAATCCGGAAAGTTCTGAATGGCATACTTTCGATAGGGACCTGTAATTGGAGAAAAAATAAAGGCTATGTCACCTCCTTTTTCCTTGTACTTATTGATTAATGGCAAATAATGAGCGAAAATTGATTCAATACTATCCTTATTGAAATTATCATACCCAAAAGTATCCCAGATATCCTTTTGCACTCTTTGGTGTGTGGTATCAGTTTCCATTTTTGGTACCATAGTCACATTTCGATAACGATCCTGCGTAACCATTCCCGGGAAAGAAGGAAAATGAAAAACACCTTCTCTGTCTTTTAATGGGATCGCGTTTATGGTACTTTTTAGGGATATCTCAATATCCAGAAAAGCAAAATGTGGGTCTATAAAGGAATACACCCATTGATTAAAATCCTGAGCATACGTTTGCTTATAAAAATAGTCAATAAAATCACTTTTTATCCAAGTGGCACCCTCACTGTTACCTGTAGTAAAGAAAAGCCCCGGAGCCACACCCACTACAATTTTTCCCACAAATTCACTTTTATTAACAATATCATCTATTACCCAATAAGGAGAGGATCCGGCAACCGAAAGCATAACTGGCTTTTTACCTGTCATCTTTTCCCATTTATTCAGATCAAAATTGAAGTGAGATCTGGAGGAGCCTATGATCACCACGTCATTAGAATCCAAATGATCAATTTTTCCTCGCCAATAAGACCATAAATCAGGATTATCATCGAATCCCGGTAGCCAGCCCTGCGACTTTCTAAACATTTCGTAGCCTGCCAGCATAACGACAGCCAGACAAAATGAAATGAGAAATATTTTTAAGTTAGGTTCAGTTTTCATCAGGTAGCGGTATTATAAGTAAAGGGACATTCAAATGACCGATTAGCTTAACCGCACTATGACCTACAAAAACTTCATATAACCAGGAATGTCTGTGACTTCCCATGATTAGCAGGTCGATGTTTAATTTAGTGGTTTCTTCTTCCAACATCTCAATAGTCGGACCCTGGATCAAAAGTGCCTCGGATTCAATACCTTCATTTATGAGTGTATTCATTTTCTTTTGGAGGTAAGAATGTTCATTACTTAGTTCCGAAGCTCGTGACTCTCTAATATAGGTGGGACCAACTTTATACCCTACAAAATCCGGATCAGGAGCCGCAATGTGCACCAGCCATATTTTTGCGTTATTCAGCTTAGACTGGTTACGGGCATGGTCTATAAGGATTTCATCAGCAGGCTTACAATCAAGTGCAAGAAGTATGTTTTTCAATTCAGATTAGGTTAAGTATTATCAAGATACAACAATAATCAAAATAAAAAAAGCCGGTGAATATTCTGATAATTTCACCGGCTTTTATTCGTAGAAATGAACTTAATTAATTTGGTTTACATATGTGTAGTTCACCAGATTAATCCTCATCCAAAATTTCATCAATTCTCGCAATCAGGTCTTCCACATGATATCTTGAAACAGTGTCTGTAAATCTGGTTCTGCTTGAAGAAAGACTGTTTTTTAGTTCGTTCAGATTACCTCTCGCAACAGATTGAATATCTGAAATTTGATACTCGTCATCTTTCAGAATCATCAAATCTTTCATTTTTGCAACATACTCTTTTTGAATGTTTCTTCTTAGAGGATCAATAGACCTTGAACTTCTCAACTCTGAAAAAATGCCATTCCTGGCATCTTCAAACAGGTCAACCATTTTATATGCATCATTTCCATTTAGCACCTCATTTTCCATCATTCGTTTTAATCTATCTGCCTGATACATAGTGTTGAGACCCTGAACCTGCATTCTTTTGATAAGGTCAAGTGAACCTTGTTCTGAAATTCTTGAAATAATCTCTTTGTTCAATAACCAGTCAGGAGTTGTGAAAACCTGCTCATTCATGAAGTTTACAGCTTTCTCCTGCATTTGTTTAGAAACATGTGTATATACTGCTCCTTCCTCATCCGAGTTTTTCATGTATTCATACACTCCGCCTATATTGGTTCCAACATGTCCAACGTATCTTCTCATCTGGCCTATGACCTGACCATACATTTCTTCTAAATCCTCATAGTCCTTGTTTTCATCAGAGGCATAATCGATAAGATTTGGTACGATTCTTTTAAGGTTTTTGATTCCTAACTCACTTGCATAAACTGCATCATCCCCAAGGTCTTCTGTCTGTGCTGAAGGATCAAAATTGTTCCAGCCTCTCTGCCTTCCAAATCGATATTCAGGGTTTCCTGCTTTTTCCTTGATCCAATTATTCAAAGTTTCTTTCTCAGCTTCAGGGGAATCTGCATCAGGAATTAACTTATATCCATAAATGATGGACCAAAAATCGTATTCGCCTATCATCGGCATTACATTTTCAACCCCATCTTCTGGTTGAGCTATATAATTGAAACGTGCATAATCCATTATCGAAGGAGCCGTTCCATGAGTGGCTGTGAAAGTAGGGGATCTAAGTGAATCTACAGGATAAGCTACTGAAGAACCCATATTGTGAGGAAGTCCAAGAGTATGTCCAACTTCATGTGCTGCTACGAACCGAATTAATTCTCCCATCAATTCATCATCAAACTTATAGCTTCTTGCATCTTCCTTTACAGCTGCAGTCTGTGTAAAATACCAGTTACGAAGTAGGTTCATAACATTATGATACCAGAGAATATCGCTTTCCAGAATTTCACCTGTTCTGGGATCGTGTACATGTGGACCCTGCGCATTTTGAATATCCGTTGTGATGTATCTAATTACTGAATATCTAACATCTTCAGGGCTCCAGTCAGGATCTTCTTCGGGAGAGGGAGGATCCATTCCCATTATTGCATTTTTAAATCCTGCTTTTTCAAATGCCACTCGCCAGTCATCTACTCCCTGCTTGATATATTTTCTCCATTTTTCCGGAGTTGCAGGATCGATATAATAAATGATAGGCTTTACAGGTTCTACCAATTCTCCATTTTTATATGCATCCCAGTCTTTTGGCTCTAACCTCCACCTTGTAATGAATCTTTTGGATGCCGCTTTCTGCTCATCCATACTGTAGTCGGTTTGTCTTACTGAAAAGTACCCAACTCTTGCATCATAGTATCTGGGTTGCCATGGATCTTTCGGTAACAAAATAAATGATTGATTCATTTCAACAGAAAGTGTTCCCGTTACCTGATTGTCTGGCAATTCATCTCCACGATAGGTCAAAACATGACGTACTTCTACATTTTCAGGGAAAGATTTCATGGAATTAATGAAGCTGCGATCTTTATCCAAACCCTTTATTTTAAAATCTTTTCTTTGACTGGATCTTAGTGCACCGATCATTTCAACATCAGTTGTAAAAAATGGCTTTACATCAATCACATACGAGCTGGAATCATCTTTCATAGCTTTGATATCGAAAGCATAGACTACCGGCTCAAAGTTGTTGTTTCTAACAGAATTGTAAACCGGATCTTCTTCACTGGCTACACTATTATAAGAAACACTTCTTACAAGTATCGAATTATCTTTTTTCTGGAACCTGATTACCTGCTGAGGTCTTGTTTTTGCACCTGCTCCACCGAAAGAAAAGTTTTTTACAAAACCTGAAATTCTACTGACAACAAGTATTTCTTCTTCCAGCAGGTCTGCCGGTATTTCAAAATAATAGTTATCATCTACTTTGTGGGTATTGATCAGCCCTTCATCACTAATTGCTTTAGAAGTAATGACCTCACTAAAGGATTTAATACTTCCATTTTTCTTTTTCGGCTGTTCTGTCGGTTCCGAATTGCCTTTCTTTTTTTTCTTTTGAGCTGTAACCTCAGTTGCTCCAACTAATAGGAACAGCATTATACTATAAATTAGAATTCGTCTCATTTTATTGGGTTTTAATGACCTAAAAATAATCTGTGAATCATCTATTTTATATTAGAATTGTTGGGAAAGGTTAAAAAACTGTTTAACTGTTATGTATAAACATATTTAGTGTAACCACTTATCAAATTCATTGATGGAATATTGATATTGTTTACTAATTTTCTTTTGATAAAAAGTATACCTATGAAAAAGCATTTTTCGATCCTTATAATCTTCTTGATTATTTTTCAATTTAGTACTCCAGTTCAATCACAGTCATTGGATGCTGAAGTATTTCAGGGCCTTAAGTTTAGGAACTTAGGTCCGGCATTGACCTCCGGTCGGATTGCTGATATCGCAATTCACCCTGAAGACGAGAGTATTTGGTATGTTGCGGTTGGTTCAGGTGGAGTATGGAAAACCGAAAATGCCGGAACAACCTGGAAACCAATTTTTGATTCACAATCCTCTTATTCAATTGGATGTATAACTATTCATCCAAAAAACCCAAACATAGTCTGGGTAGGTACCGGAGAGAATGTTGGTGGGAGGCATGTCGGATTTGGAGATGGTGTTTATGTGAGTTATGATGGAGGTAGTTCCTGGACAAATAAAGGACTGGGAGCCAGTGAACATATTTCTAAAATCATCGTTCACCCTGATAATTCTAATGTAGTTTGGGTTGCTGCACAAGGCCCATTGTGGAGCAAAGGTGGAGAAAGAGGACTTTATAAATCAACGGATGGAGGGGATACCTGGAAGAAAACGCTTGGAAATGAAGAATGGACAGGCGTAACAGATATCGTTGTTGATCCCAGAGATCCAATGATAATGTATGCCGCAACCTGGGATAGACACAGAACAGTCGCTGCTTACATGGGAGGAGGTCCCGGGTCTGGTATTCATAAGAGTATGGACGGTGGAGAAACCTGGACTGAACTCACAAACGGTATTCCACAATCTAATCTTGGAAAAATAGGATTAGCAATATCTCCTTTTAATCCGGATATTATTTATGCTGCTATTGAATTGGATCGATTGAAAGGAGGTGTTTTCATTAGTACAGATAAGGGCGGATCATGGTCTAAGCAATCCGATGCTGTTTCAGGTGGGACCGGACCTCATTACTATCAGGAGCTTTATGCATCGCCACATCAGGAAGGCAGGTTGTACCTGATGAATTACATTGTTCAAGTTTCAGACGATCACGGGAAGACTTTTGTCGACATGAATGAAGAAAAGAAACATGTAGATAGTCATGCGATGGTATTTAAAATGTCCGATCCTGATTATGTACTTTTTGGTACTGATGGTGGACTTTATGAATCTTATGATTTAACAAAAACCTGGAGGTTTTTTAGTAATCTGCCAGTAACACAATACTATAAAGTTGCTGTAGATGATTCAGAACCATTTTATAATATTTACGGTGGAACACAGGATAACGGATCTCATGGTGGTCCCAGCAGAACAAAAAGATCAAACGGTATTCTAAATCAGGATTGGTGGATTACATTGGGAGCTGATGGACATCAGTCAGCAACTGAACCAGGAAATCCAGACATCACCTATGGAGAATTTCAGGAAGGGTTTCTTTGGAGAGTTGACCAGACAACCAAAGAGATAGTTTTTATACAACCTCAGCCCGGGGAAGGAGAAGACTACGAAAGATTCAACTGGGATGCTCCTATTTTAGTAAGTCCACATAAACCAAGCAGATTATATTTTGCCAGTCATCGTGTTTGGAGATCAGAAAACAGGGGAGACTCATGGACTCCAATATCAGAAGATTTAACCAGAGATGAGAATCGATTAGCTCTTCCGATTATGGGTAAGCAGCAATCATGGGATAATCCATGGGATGTAAATGCAATGTCTAACTATAACACTATTACTTCATTGGCTGAGTCACCAAAACAGGAAGGCCTGATCTATGCAGGTACTGATGATGGTATCATTCAGGTGACAGAAAATGGTGGAGAAAGCTGGAGAAAATTTGAGTTAGGATCGATTAAAGGAGTCCCTGCAAGGGCTTTCGTGAATGATGTAAGAGCTGATCTATTCGATGCTAATGTTGTCTATGCAGCTTTGGATAACCATAAAAATGGAGACTATAAACCCTATTTGATCAAAAGTACAGATAAAGGAAGAACATGGACGATGATGAATGGGGATCTGCCCTCAAAACTGCTGACATGGCGATTAGTTCAGGACCATGTAGATAAA
>CAYTFO010000003.1:14519-48126 GCA_964437135.1 uncultured Roseivirgaceae bacterium
TTTGCAGCAACTGAATTTGGGATCTATATTACTAAGAATGGAGGTACAAACTGGATTCAGTTGAAGGGAGGATTACCAACCATTTCATTTAGAGATATTACGATTCAAAGAAGAGAAAACGATCTGGTTGCAGCTTCATTTGGCAGAGGATTTTATGTTTTAGATGACATCACACCAATCCGTGAAATGTCTTCTTCAATGTTGAGTAATGAAGCAACATTGTTTCCTGTAAAGGATGCCTATTGGTATGTACAAATCGACGAAGTATATGGCCAGGGAAATAATGAATACAGTGCTGAAAATCCTCCTTACGGTGCTGTATTTACTTATTACATGTCTGAATCACTTAAATCAATTGAGGATACCAGGAAAGAAAAAGAAAAAGAGCTTACGAAATCAAATAGTAATATTCCTTTTCCGGGATGGGACAAGTTAGATGAAGAAAAAAGGCAACCTAAACCTCAGATTCTTTTAACAATCAAAGACTCAAATGGTGAAGTAGTAAATACTATTGAAGGTAAGAATGCGAAAGGAATAAATAGAGTAAGCTGGGATTTGACCTATGCAAGCAGATCAGGAGAGAGATTAAGTGGTCCGTCCGGTGGTGGAGGTTGGTTCGGCGGAGGTGTTCAGGCAACCCCTGGAACTTACACAGTCACTTTATCTAAATTGGTAGATGGACAAATGACGGATCTTTCAGAACCTGTAGAGTTTAAAGTAGTAAGAATGGAAGAGGGTGCTTTAAAAGGAGCAGGATATGACGAAATTAACAGTTTCAGGGAGGATTTTGTCGCGTTTCAACAAAAGTCTACCGAAACAAATTTAATGCTTGATAAGGCAAATAAGACGTATGAAGCGATGATGAGAGCAATCAAAAAAGCTAAAAATCCAACTAAGGAACTATATTCCAAACTATACAGTCTAAAAACTAAATTAGATGAGATTGATCTTCAAATGAATGGTAATAGTGCAAAATCAGAGATAGGGGAGAAAACCAAACCTTCTCCAGGTAATGGTAATCTTTATGGAATCATCGCATTATCCGGAACATACGGGCCGACACAAAACCACAAGGATGCATTTAATGTGTCTGTGAAAATGCTTGATGAAGTTCATGGTAATCTTGAAACCGTAATTAATGAGGATATACCAGCTTTGAGAAAAGAGCTCGAAACTGCAGGAGCACCCTGGGTTGAGGAAATGTAATATTTCGGGTAAAAATTTAAAGGCAGTAGGTTAAAGTTTCGTTTATTATATTGATTTACCTATTGCTTTTTTTTATTAATAATTTCTTCTTATTTCATAATCAAGTCTTACTTTTTCTTTAGGGAAAATTAGGAGATTTAATTGTACCCGTTTTTCCTTCCTGTAAGTTGTAATAAATACGTTGAGTAGGATAAGCAAAGTCTATGTCTTTGTGTTTAGCGAACTCATGTAGAACATCTGTCCAAATGTTATGCTCTGACGTTCTTCTTTTTCTTGGATTAATCAGATATCGCATTGTAAGCATCACCCCGCTATCTTTTACTGAAACATACACATAGGGAGTAAGATTACGATAAAAAATCATAAACTTTTTGGATGCCTCTATGAGTTTTTTCCTGGCACTGAATGAAAATTGCTCTGCATGTTCACTAACAATTTTTTCCAGTATTTCCTTTGCGGATTCCCAGTTACTCTCAAATGTCACCATGACACCAATTTCATTCCAGATATGACTAAACCCCTGAGAGTAATTTGATTGAGGGTATTGAAAAATATATCCATTGGGAATGTGAATGATTCTGCCTGTGCTTTGGTCTGCATCCACCCAGTTTCCAATTTCATTTATGGTAAATTGGAAAAATCGCACATCTATGACATCCCCGGCATGCTCTCTGATCTGGATTCTGTCCCCAACATCAAACGGTTTTCTTACTGCAATAAATATCCAGCCGGCAAAGTTGACCAAAGGATCCTTTAAAGCAATAGCTAGTCCTGCTGAAAATATACCCAGGAATGTTGCTACTGAACCAATTTTTTCCAGCCAGAATAATCCTAAAATTAAAACGATAAGGATGTTGAATGTATTTTTGATGGTTTTTTTCCAGGTATATCGGGATATAGCATCCTCTTCATCAATATTTTTAAAGGCTATTCTTAGTGCTACACGTTGTATAATCCAGAGAACAATAATGATCAAGAATGAGATTACTATTTTCCAGAATATCTCCTCACTCAGGTTTAGGTTTTGATATACCCATTCAACGAACTTCATTAATGTAATTTATTCATTTTTGATAATTGAATCCCATAATTTACCTGTAGAAAGTATCATTTTGAAAGATGAACAAAACTTCTCCCAGCGACTCATTAAGACTTCACATCAAACTCAATTCAAACTGGATTTATATGATTGTTACACATCATTGAAGCGTTCAAATAACAATAAAAATATATCAAAACGAAAGGTTTAATTGCCGCAGTGAAAGACAATTCGACTATTAATCTTTTGGATCGGTCTGTTATCATCATGGACAACTTCATGAATAGCTTCAATTTGTTCGAAAGTAGCGGTAACGGGATTCTCCATAACAATCCAGTTTATGCCTTCGGTACAAGGGGGAGTAGTAAATGATCCTGAGTAGTAGTAAAAATGTTGTAAATCTGTCGGGAATCCTTCTATGGGATTGGCTTCTTCTTTTGTAACGATTTCTTCATTTATATGCTTAGGAAGAGAATTAATAAAATGTCCAAGGAATTGATTTTGTGTTTCTCCATAGTCAACTAAAACACTCACAACTGTATATCTTCCGGTTTGATTTTGATGCACAAAATGGATTTCCATCGGAAATTCTTTTCCATCTACATGATGTTCCGAAGGAGTATGAAAATGAAATTGTAGCAGGCTGTAATATTCACCGTTGAATGTAAGTGCTTTCTCTTCTTTTATGGGATCTATTAATGTGTGACCATTATTTATAAGGTCTACAAAAAAAGGATGATAATGAAATTCAAGTGATAAATTTGTTTCGGAACATTTAGAAGAGGTTATGTCAATTGGTGATTGACTTATTCCAGAGCAGTCTGCATAGGCGGGGTCTAGCTCTGTCCAATGTTCTGGCCCGTATTCTCCTGAATAAGACCATCTTAGATCATCCATGATAGGAATTCGATTTTCAATCTTCTGGGTACTTGATTGTGCGGCTGCCTGCATCACGATTAAAAGGGCAGCAATGAAGTTCATTAGTTTTCCCATTGTACAAATGAATGATGCTAACATCAAAGCTATTGTTACAATTGTTACAATAAAGTATAAAAAAACTAATCTTTGTCAGTTTTTAAGGTACTTACCTATAACAATTCCTGTTACGATCACTGTATAGAAATTCCCAATCAGTCCAAAAATTATAGCCCATACTTTTGCTATATCTGAGACAGGTGTGATATCACCGTATCCAATAGTAAGAATAGTTATGAAGCTAGCATACGTCAGATCATCAAATCGGTTTCCGTAGGTAATAACACCTTTGAAAGCTTCCGGGTCAACCTGTATAATTGTGTTTGCAGAAAAAGTGGCTATATAACCTAAGAGAATAAAACCACAAAATACGGCTGTTAGTACTTTTCCATCAACATTCTTTTCGTTTAGGATATCATAATAAACCTGGCTTGATATAGTAAAAAAATAAAAAACCAGATAAGGGTAGATAATAGCAGAAGTGAGATGACTAATTAAGCTTAGTGAAATAATAATAACAGCTCCATATCCAACAAATTTGATTAACCTTGCTCTAATTGAATTCCTATCCCAGACCAGATAAATGGCGCCAAGTGCATTTATAAGAAGAAAAATCCCATTTTGAGTTTGTTTTGTTTGCAGATCAGTTGTTGCAGCTGAATTGATGAGAATCAGCAACAATGTGATAATCAGAATTATGTAACGATTATATTTAAAGTGTTTTATCAAGACTTATGGATTAGGTTGATCTGTTGTTAACCAGCCACCTCCGAGTGCTTTGTATAATTGAACGTAGCTATCAAAAAGCAATCTCCTGGCAGTAACATAGGCCAGTTGTGCTTCAAATGCCTGTCTTTGTGATTCAAGGTATTCCAGATAACTCGTAACTCCTTTATCATAACGCTCTCCACTAAGATATTGTGCATTCACTGCAGCTCTTACATGATCAGCTCTGGCATCCATTTCACTCTTGTACGTGCTAATACCAATTAAAGCATCTTCAACTTCCTTGAAGGCATTAATAGTGGTTTTTTCATATTCCAAATACCTTTGTTGTAGTACACTTTCCTCTATTTGTACTCTTTTCTTGTTTTGACCGTAATTCAAAAGAGGACCTGCCACTCCCGCTGCAGCATTCCATCCAAGACCATTGGAAAGGATTGATGAAAGGTCTGTACTTCCAATTCCAAGTGCACCAGTGATACTGAAGGTAGGAAAACGATTGGCAACGGCAACTCCAACCTGGGCATTTTGCGCTTTAATTGCCTGTTCTGCCTGTAATATATCCGGCCTTCTCCGTAGTAAAGTAGAAGGAATCCCTTCAGGTATTGATGGCGGAAGTATAAGTGTGTCCAATGAAACATCTATGGTCTTTGGGAGTTCACCGATTAGCAAACTTAAATTATTTTGGGCTTGTTTTCTTAATCGATCATATCTGTGAACCGAACTTTCGGCAATGGCTCTTTGAACTTCTGCCTGATTCAAATCGATTTCAGGAGCATATCCTTTTTCAAATCTTGCTCTGACCAATCTTTCGGAACTGTCTCTTAAAGCCAAAGTTTGTTGCGAAATGAGATAAGAAGTCTCAAATTCTTTATAGAGTAGATAATTGGAAACTACTGTAGAGGCAATTGTAAGTCTTACACTCTTCAATCCATTTTGAGAAAGTAAAAACTGCGCCAGGGCGGCCTCATTTAGATTGCGAATTCTACCCCATAGGTCGATTTCCCAGCTTAAAGATCCCAGCGCATTATAGGCTTCAATGTCCTGAAATAGCACAAAATTAACATTATTACCGCGGTTTGCACCAACCGAATAATTGAGTTTCGGCCAATACTCAACTTTTTGAATTCCGGCAAAGAGCCCTGCCTGATATACATTTTCAATTGCGATTCTCAGATCCTGGTTATTGTAAATCGCTTTTTCAACTAGCGAATCAATGATAGGATCCTGAAATAATGACCACCATTTAATGTCCCCGAGAGAATCAGCCTCATTGGTTCCATATAGATATCCTTCCGGAGCCTGAAAATCAGGTTCCTGGTATTTAGGTCCAACTTTGCAGCTGTTAATTAATACAATAAGTATCGCTGCAAAAAATATTTTGAAGTTCAAAAGCCTCTTCATTCCTCTATTTGGTTTGAGTTAGAAGACCGATTTTTTTCATATCCAAATAGTTTTCCGATAAGGACGAAGAACATAGGATAAAAGAACACTCCTAATAATGTGGCAATACCCAGTCCACCTAATAAAGCCATCCCCATAACTTTTCTTGCTTCTGCACCAGATCCTGAGGCAAGAACCAGGGGAAATACCCCCAGAATAAATGAAAATGCAGTCATCAAAATGGGCCTGAAGCGTTGTTTAGCGGAATCCAACGCTGCATCAAAAAGAGACATCCCTTCCTCAAATTTCATTTTAGCAAACTCCACTATCAATATGGCATTCTTAGCAGCCATCGCTATCAGCATAACCAGGGAAATTTGAGTAAATACATTGTTTTCAAATGTATCACTGAATTGTCTGGCCAGAAATAAAAACAGGAATGCTCCAAAAACAGCAAAGGGTGTCCCCAATAATATGCTGAATGGGAGGGACCAGCTTTCATACTGTGCTGCGAGAATCAGATAAACGAATACTAACGAGAATACAAAAACGATGATGGATGATCCGGATGCCGCATTTTCCTGATAGGACATTGCATTCCAACTGTAGCCAATATCAGAAGGAAGAATTTCTGCTGCGACTTCTTCTACAGCATTGAGTGCCTGAGCAGAACTAAACCCAGGTGCTGGGGATCCTGTTATTTCAGCTGCTCGCAACAAGTTAAATCGGTAGGTAAATTCTGGACCAGTTCCCTGCTTTACTTCAACGAGTGTAGATAATGGTACACTTTCTCCGTTAGAATTTTTGACATAAAAAAGATTAAGCCCACTCTCATCCTGACGATATTCAGGTTCAGCCTGGACATAAGACTTATACAACCTGCCAAACCTATTGAAATCATTGATATACGCACCACCTAAAAACGCACCAAAAGCATTGTAAATATCTCCTAGTTTGACTCCTGTTTTTAGAACTTTATCAGTATTGATTTCAATATCTTTCTGAGGTACGGACGACTGAAATGTGGAAAAAGCAGAAGCAATTTCTTCTCTTCCATTTAGAGCTGTTATCATTTTAGTCATGTTTTCCTCAAGATACTGAGGTGTGTTGCCTGCTCTGTCCTGCAACATAACACTAAAACCTGTCCCATTTCCAAGACCAGGTATTGCTGGAGGTTCAAATGCAAATGCCTGGCCTTTGTTTATTTTCATATATAGTGCCCCATTTAGTTTTTGGACAATCTGACGGGCAGTTGGCTTTCGCTCGCCCCAGTCTTTTAGAGTTATAAACGCAAATCCTGCATTTGTTGACATAGCTCCTGAAAGTAAACTAAACCCTGTTGCAACGGTAACATCTTCTACCATTGGTACAGAGCTGAGGATATTTTCAATTTCTTTCATTGCTTCATCAGTTCTTTGAAGAGATGAAGCAGGAGGGAGTTGTAGGTTTACAAAGAAATATCCCATATCCTCGGATGGAATAAAACCTGCCGGAATAAACTTACCAAGAACACCGGTACAAGCAGTAATAATGACTAGAAATAAAACTCCGCGTGTTGTTTTTCTTGCCACAACATTTGTGAGTTTCATATACGAGTTTGTACTACGATCAAATACTTTATTAAATCCGGAAAAGAATTTGCCAAGTAAGCCACCGGCTTTCTCTGGCTTTTTCAATATGAGCGAACATAGTGCAGGACTTAGTGACAATGCATTTATGGAAGAAAAGACCACAGATACAGCTACGGTAATTGCAAATTGCTGGTAAAGTCTTCCCGTTATACCTGCAATTCCAGCCACAGGAATAAAAACAGCTACCAATACTAGTGTTGTAGCAATAACAGGAGCTGAAACTTCTTTCATTGCTTTGGTAGTTGCTGACTTCACGTCCATTCCATTTTCCATATTAACCTGAACGGCTTCAACTACTACAATAGCATCGTCTACAACAATTCCAATTGCCAGTACCAATCCGAGCAATGAAAGAACATTGATGGAAAACCCTAAAAGTGGAAATAGTGTAAAAGCAGCAATCAGTGAAACCGGTATTGCAAGTGTTGGGATAAGTGTAGCTCTCCAGTCCTGAATAAAAATGTAAACAACTAACACCACCAGAACCAATGCAATAATAAGTGTCACCACTATTTCCTCTATACCCGCAGTAATAGGTTTTGTAGCATCTAATGAGATATGATAATTAACTCCATCGGGGAAACTGAAAGAAAGCTCTTCCATTGCTGCTTCGACACTTTCTGCAAGTTCGACAGCATTGGATCCCGGAGCCTGATAAATGGCAATAATGGCACTTTCCCGGCCGTTTAGTCTGGTAAAAGTGTTGTAAGATTCAACCCCCAATTCAACCCTGGCAATATCTTTTATTCTTACCTGGCTACCATCCTGTTCGGTTCTAACTACAATTTCTCCAAATTCTTCTTCAGTTTGTAATCTGTCAGGTAATCGAACAGTGTATGTAAACTCAGTGCCAGGAGGAGCAGGTTCTGCTCCAAATTTACCTCCCGGTACAATCACATTTTGTTCTCTTACAGCATTGATGATCTCAGTAACAGTAATGCCGAGTTTTGCGAGGAGATCAGGTTTGATCCAAATACGCATCGAATAATCTGATGCTCCTAAAATGTTTACCCTACCAATCCCTTTAATTCTTGATAATACATCCCTGATATTGATTAACGCATAATTTCCCAGAAATTCCTGATCATACTCGGGTTTATTGGAAATCAGTGTAACCAGTTGCAGGATGTTAGGCAGGGATTTTTCTGTAGTAACACCTAGTCTTTTTACTTCTTCAGGAAGTTTGGCTGTTGCAGCGGAAACTCTATTTTGGGTAAATACTGTATTTAGATCTGGATCTGTGCCGACTTCGAAAGACACATCAATTGCCATGGAACCATCGTTTGCATTCGTTGATTTCATGTAAATCATGTTATCCACACCATTTATCTGTTGTTCTAAAGGTGAAGCAACAGAGTTTTCAACATTGAGTGAACTCGCCCCGGTATAATTTGCCCTGACCTGTACAATAGGAGGGGTAATATTCGGATACTGCTCAGTAGGTAATGATAGGATGGAGACTCCACCTACAATAACCAGTACGATAGCAATTACTATTGCAACGATTGGTCTATTTACGAAAAAATGATGGTTCTCTTTAATCATTTGCTGCTACTTTCGAATCAAATTCTACTATCTGAGATTGTATTGGCATACCATTTCTTACTTTTTGCAGACCTTCAAGTACAACTTTGTCACCTGTTTTTAAACCTGAGTTTACAATTGCCAGGTCTCCATAATTCCTACCCTTATCAATGAATACTTCTTTAACAGTGTCATTTTGAACTGTAAAAACACTGTATTGCCCCTGCAACTCACGGATTGATCTTTGTGGAACCAGTACCACCGGGTTTGGGGTTTCATATTTTACCCTGAGTTTGGCAAATTGACCCGGTTTAATAAAATTATCAGGATTGGGAAAACTTGTCTGAATCAACAAAGCGCCGGTTGAAGCATCTATTTCACGGTTTATAAAGTCAATTTTTCCTGGGTAATCAAAGACCGAATTATCAGAAAATACCAAATAGAATGATGCATTATTACTGCCTTCTCCTTGTTGTCCTCTTCCAATTGCATTTCTTGCGAGACGTAAATAGTCATTTTCTGTAATAAAGAATTCAACCTTCATTGAATCTGTTCTTGATACTGTATTCAGGGAAGTTTGGGTTATAGACTTACCCACATACTCTCCAATTTCAATCATTGATTTACCTATGATACCACTAATTGGGGATTTAATTTTTGTATAACTAAGTTCAATTTCTGATAATCTAAGGTTTGCTTCAGCTGCTTCTACCATAGCATTTGCCGCATCATAGTTGGCTACAGCCGCATCAAGATCTGCTGTACTTACTGCTTTTATTTCCGCCAAAGGCCTTATTCGATTTAAATCATTTTCAGTTTTAGCTAAATTTGTGAGCGCTTCAGCTACACTACTTTTGCTGCTGGCTACTTTTGCAAGGAAGGGCTGTTGGTCGATAGAATAGAGTAATTGACCTTTTTGAACTTTGGAACCTTCGGTGAAATGAATTCCTTCCAGATATCCATCAACCCTGGTTCTTATTGGAACATCCTTGTATCCATATACCTGCCCTACATAATCTTCTGAGAGCGATACTTTTTCAGCTTTTATTTCAACTACAGGAAGCTGCATGACTGGCATACTCATGGAGCTTTTCTTATTACATCCATAAAGTGATACAATAAGAATAGGAATAAAATGCAGTAAATAGCGGTTATGATTCATTTCGATTAAAAATTTGTTTCAAGTTAATTCTGGTAAATAAAAAATTCGTCAAAACATGAAGTTTTTTCTACTGATTTTAGTCGATTTAACTCTTTTTTGAATGTTTTTTTCGTCTAAGAAAGAATTTAGCAGTTGAAGTAGGCATAATATCCATAAATCCTTCCATTAAAGTGACCACAATATGTTGAAATGGAGCCCTGTAAATATTTCTTTCCTTTGAAAATGTTGTAGTGCTGTAATGACCATGTTCAGGGGTGTTATTGGTATGCAGCATCGTATTCGCGACAAATGAAAGGAAAGACTTATTATGTAATGAATCTTTATTGATTTCCTCGTAAATTCTGATACCAAGATTTTGATATTGAGCATCTAAAAAATTATCTGAAGACTCTCTGCTGGCATTCATTACCAGTCTTAAATGATTTAGATTTCCGGATTTTATTTCTATTCCTGCCAATGGTATCAGAGATTTATTTAAGCTGGTAAGATTCAAAGAATCCAATTCAGCAAAAAGATGAAATTTTTCTTCATCATAGGGTATTTTTAATTTGAAATTTAGATTTCCATTGGAATTGATATTTGCAATTATATCAACCTTCACTTCTTCGTATTCATTCTTAAATTCATTAATTGAAGTTACATCATAAATACTGGCATATAGGTTATCAAAAGTGATGGTTCCGTAGTTTAGTCGGTCTTTACCGAACTCAGTGTATGAAATTTGAGATTTAATGATTTTTATGGTGTCAATTTTGAGAGCAACTGGGATAAGATCAATTAAACCTTTAAACATAGGTTTTTCCTCATCAGGAGGGCGATTGTACCTATTATCCTTACGATCTGTAAGATTAAGTCCGTAGATATCCAGATTATGAGCTCTTATATCCAGGGAGTTAAATAGTTTGGAGCCAGTATCAATATTTTTAAAATCTAGGCTGTCTATTGAAAAAGTGATAAGGTCTATCTGTTTTTTAATTTCATTGCTTACTTCTGTCCAATCCCGATTAAATTCAAATTTTAAATCTTTGACTTTAAGTTGTGCATTCTTAAAATCAATTTTTACTTCATCGACTTTTAGGTCTGTATATCCATTGATCCTGTAATAAATTCCTCTGGTTTTATATTGTATATCTTTTACTTTGAATGGAATCAGATGTTCCAGTTGTACTGAGTCAGTTTGTATATCATCTACATATAGATTCAGTGATTCTATTCTCGCAATTTCATTACTGCCGGTATTCTCATCGCTTGAAAATGCAGCTATTTTCCCATTTATAATTTGAAAATCATTAATCTTAGCTCTCGAAAGTATATCCCCAAACAGATATTGAAAGCCATTTGATGTCTTTTCATGTTCTGCCGAATCTGTTAAAGATATATTGGTGGAGTCAGATAAAATATTGACGTTAAATTTAGGATTAGAAAACACAATTCGCTCAACATCAACAGATTTATCGAAGATCAGTTTCTTCCATGAAAAACCTTCAAATACTATTTCATCAACTACTGAAAGTATATTGACGTTTCCTGATTTTTTTACAGGATAGATTGTTGCATTTTCCAGTACAAATCCTTTTACAAATTTATCAATATCTATATCCTCAAAATCAATGTTGTAAAGTCTTTCTTGATTACTGTTGATGAGTCTGGCTAGGTTTCTCTCCAGGTATAATTCTGATAAAAAAACAGCTAGGACTAACCCCACAACTAAGAAGGATAATACTATTAAAGTTATTTTAATTCGTCTTTTTGGAAAATTCATCTTTTAATTTAAAAAAAAGAATAATACTCGAAAAGATAAGAGTGATAGAATTGGCCATAATGATGGGTCTGTCGTTGATCCCAATTCCGTAAGTTAACCAACAGATAATTCCTGAAATAAACATCAGATACATAGGTAGTGATATAGCTGTAGTGTTTCGGGTTCGAATAACTTTCACAGCTTGAGGAAGAAAACTTGCTGTTGTCAGAAATGCAGCAATATTTCCTATTACTAAAATCAGGTTCATTTATTAAATTGTATTCTTATTCAACTATTTGAAGATACTATGAATAAGTTAGTTTTTCCAGTTTTATTAGCAACTATATTTTTTTCCTGCAGTAGTAATAGTTCTAATCAGCAATCATCAGACTCGAAAATGAAAGAAGAAAAAATTGATTCCACTGAAAATTACAGCTATTTCTTTGGCGGAACATACACAAGAAAAGAATCATTTGTGGATGGAAGGGCAAAGGGGATTCATCTTCTTGGAATCAGTAAACTCAACAATGAGGTTACCAAAATAAAAACCTTCGCTGGCAATGGTATTGTAAATCCATCATTCTTATCAATAAATGACAAAAAGAATATTTTATATGCCGTAAAAGAAACCCCAAAAAATGATTCAATACCTCCATCGGTACATGCATTTAAATATGATCTTGATAAGAAAAGCCTAAATCTAATTTCAGGTGCTAAGACCATTGGTGGTTCTCCATGTCATATTTCGTATTCATCAAAATTTCAATTACTCTTTGTTGCAAATTATGGACCTGCAACGTTAGATATGTATATGATAAAGTCTGATGGAGGGGTTGGTCAACTTTTGCAATCTGTTGCTATAGAGGGGAGCGGACCCAATAAATCAAGGCAGGAATCTGCTCATGGTCATCAGGTGGTTCCTGATGAAAAAAATAACAGGATATTCATTGTAGATCTTGGAGGTGATCAGGTTTTGAGTTACAAAGTAATTATTGAGGAAGTGCCTTATCTTGAAAAGGAATCGGTTTATGCTTCGTCACCCGGGAACGGACCAAGGCACATGGTAATTCATCCATCGAAGCCATTCGTTTATATACTAAATGAGCTGAATTCTACTATCGATTTTTGTAGGTATGATATGGAAAATGGATCACTTGAATTCGTGCAAAATGTAAATATGCTCCCTGAAGAATTTAAGGGCACTAATCTGGCAGCTGAGATACAAATACATCCAAATGGCAAAATGCTTTATGCTTCAAACAGAGGACATGATTCAATTGTACAATTTACAATTAGCGATGGAGGTCAACTGGAATTAGATAAGCACATTTCGGCAGAAGGTAAAGCCCCTCGGTTTTTCACAATCTCAAATGACACTTCCTCATTGATTATAGCAAATCAGGATTCCAATAATTTAGTCGTTTATACTTTGGATGAGAATGGTACCATAGGTGAAAAAAAGTCTAGTGTTGATCTACTTACTACTGTTTGTTTGGTAGAAATTAATTAGCAAATAACGGTTTAAAACTTAACATTAATTTATTGTTAATTATATTAAGTGATTGTTACTTTGCGTAACTAAGCTTAAATATTATGGCAATAGACAAGAAAAAAAAATTGAAATCTCAGCTAAAAAAATCAGAGGAGAAACTTCTAAAAATGGTTTCTCGTGGCGAGAAAAAGAAAAAAATCCTATCTAAAGTAAATGATATTCAGGAATTAGCTGAAGATATAGAAAGGGCTAAGAAAAATGCAGCAAAATCAAAAAAGGAAGACAAAAAAACTTCAAAAAAGAAAGAAGTTAAAGCTGTAAAAAAAAAGCCCAAAAAAGAATTAAAACAAAAAGCTAAAAAGAAATCAAATGAATCTGTATTGCAACCAACAGATTCTATTGATGTGAAGAGGAGTGATTCAGGGAATGATTCTGCAGGTACCCAGGATAAGGTTTTATTAAGTGTTGACATGAACGCGAGAGAAGCCATTCAGAAGATGAATTCTATAGATGATTTAAAATCATTGGATATTTTCATAGCAGGGGAAGAGCGAAAGACGGTATTAGCTAGATATCATTCCAGACACAAAACCCTTTCAGCTATATGACAAAGAGGCGTCTCAAAAGCTAATTGTAAGAACGTCATTCTGAGGAATCAAAGAATGTCATCATGTTGATAATCAATTAGATTTGATCTCAACAGATTCTTCACTATCGTTCAGAATGACGCTTTTGAGATAGCCTCTTTTTTTCAGACAAATAGGTTTATTATTATATTCCCAGCTCTTCCCGATTCTCCTTCAGTACATCTATTATAAATTGAATATGTTCTGAAAGGTCAATTTCCATAAGATCAACACCTTTATTGATTTCCTCTCTTTCCACTTTGGCCGCAAAACTCTTTTGTTTAAGCTTCTTTTTTACTGATTTTGGAGTAAGTGTTTCAATGCCCTCAGGTCTTACCTGGCAGCAGGCTACAATAAAACCAGTTAATTCATCAGATGCAAGTAAAGTCTTATCCAATAAGGATTTACAAGGATTACCCCATTTAGTGTAGTGCGCCGAGATTGCATAGGCGATGTCCTCATCACCTAGTTCTATTAATTTTGAAACGATAATATTAGGATGCTCATCAGGATGTTTTTCATAATCCGCATCGTGCAGCATGCCGGTTATTGCCCATTTTTCAACATCCTCATTAAATTTCCGAGCATATGCTTCCATCACAAGTTCAACAGTTCGGGCATGACGTAACAAACTCTCTGTCTCAGTCATTGATACAAGTATTTCTTTTGCTTTTTCTCTTGTGATTTCTTTTTAGTTGATTTTGCTCTTGGGTTGTAATCCAGACATAGTTGAATCCACTTTTCCAAATCCTTATCCATATCATAACCCTCCGGGCTCACCAAAATGTATCCATTCATGGGTCTTCCTGTGAAGTCCATCGGGACGGCCCCATTAAGTTTGAGATAGTCAGGATATTTGTCAGGATCAACTCTCGCCATTAACTGATCTTTTATAACACCGACCACATTTTTTCATTTACCATAAAGCATACGCCTCCAAACATTTTTTTCTCATAGAAATTAACTGAACTTTCTTTTAACACATTCGATATGAGTTCTGCCAGATACTCATCGTACGCCATTCGTAAAAGTTTATGTGATTTTCTAAGCTAATGAAATATATTTAACCTATCAAATAACAGAATATGATAAAGAAGATAGTTATTGGCCTGATTGTCATTATAGCCGGATTTGCGTTAGTGATTGCTCTATTTTACAATGAGGAAATTACCCGTTTAAACAAAGTGATCACCATGTTTGATGAGGATAAAATCTCGGAGAACTTTAGATCCTTTCCCAAATATATCCCTACCTCTAAAGTAGAAAAATCTCTAAATGTTGAGCCACTTGTTTCCGGTGAATCAATTTCACTTCCCGAAACATTTAGCTGGAAAGATTCAATCATAGATACTGATTCATTTTTTGATTACACCAATACGGATGGCTTTCTCATATTTCAAAATGATTCCATCCGGTATGAATATTATGGTAACGGATTTCAGAAGGATGATGTCCATATTTCATGGTCCATGTCAAAATCTGTCATCAGTGCCTTATGTGGAATTGCTCTATCAGAAGGGCACATTAAGAGTCTCGATCAAAAGGTTGAAGAGTATTTGCCGGATTTTGTAGGCACTGGTTATGAAGGTGTAACCTTAAAAAACCTACTTCAAATGTCTTCTGGCGTAAGATTTAATGAGGATTATGGTGATTTCAATTCTGATATCAACGTGATGGGTAGGTATTTTGCATTGGGGATGCCCATGAGAAAATTTGCTAAAAGGCTGGACCGTGAAAAGACACCCGGAACAGTTAATCATTATGTAAGCATAGATACTCAGGTTTTAGGCATGATCCTGGTGGAGGCTACGGGTAAATCTATTTCTGCTTATATGAAAGAAAAGCTTTGGGATTTGATTGAAGCAGAAAATGATGCATATTGGATTATAGATAATTCCGGGATGGAATTTGCATTGGGTGGATTAAATATTACACTTAGAGACTATTCACGATTAGGGATATTATATTTAGATTCAGGTAGATGGAATCAAAATCAGGTGGTTCCGGAAAATTGGGTGTTGGAGTCTGTTCAACCTTTGGATGATCATGTTCAACCAGCTCTAACATCTTCGGGCAGAGAAAAAGATGGTTATGGGTATCAATGGTGGATTCCGTATGGTCGCGATGATGAGTTTTTAGCACAGGGAATCTATGATCAGTTTATCTACATAGATCCGGACAAAGATTTGGTGATCGTAAAGCTTTCTTCAAACTGGCGATTCAAAAATGATGATGAAAGAAAGTTTAAAGCTATGACGTTGAAACTCTTTAGGGAAATAGCTAAAAGGTTCAAGACATATTGAACTGGCAATTGAAAAAATTCTTTTGATTCAATTTTATTCAAATGAACTATTTTATAACTAGACATTGATTTCAAAATGAATTGATTTCCTGACTAATGATCATCAATTATTTGAACCGATAATTTTAACGATTCCTTAAAGCTAAATATGCTAATTCAATGATGTTTGAAAGTTATCTTCACTCCAATAACCTAAAAAACCATGAAGAATTTTTCCCTACTTGTTTTCCTGTTGACAACAATTTGTTTTTCAGTCAGATCTCAGGAAAATGCACGAATTATCATTGACATCCCAACAGATCAAAAACCCTGGAACAACATAGAATGGAATAATTCACCAGAAAATTTTCAATTTGCTATTGTTACTGACCGAACCGGAGGTCATAGGCCCGGTATTTTCCTGAAAGGGATTCAGAAACTTAATTTATTGCAACCTGAATTTGTCATGAGTGTAGGTGATTTGATTGAAGGTTATACCCGGGATGAATCGAGGTTAGATGCCGAATGGAGTGAGTTTACGGGATTTATTGATAGTCTGGAAATGCCATTTTTTTATGTACCGGGCAACCATGATATAACCAATGAGGTAATGGAAGAGAAATGGAAGGAACTCTTTGGTGTCACTTATTACCATTTTGTATATCAAGATGTCTTGTTTTTGTGCCTAAACAGCGAGGATAATCTAAGAGGTGCGGGTAGGGGAACGATAGATGACGAGCAATATGAGTATATAAAGAATGTACTTGAAGAAAATCAGGATGTGAAATGGACATTAGTATTTCTTCATCAACCCCTTTGGGTACAAAATGATACAAAAAGATGGAGTGATGTGGAAAAGCTACTTGAAGGTAGAAATCATAATGTTTTTGCAGGTCATTATCACAGATACTGGAAGTCTAGTCGCAACAATGGAAAATATATTGCATTAGCTACAACAGGTGGTGGAAGTGACCTAAGAGGAACAGCTTATGGCGAGTTTGATCATGTGGTTTGGGTTACTATGACAGATGAGGGACCATTATTGGCAAATCTTCTCTTAGAAGGTGTTTGGGATGAAAATGTAGTTACTGAAGAATTGGTGGATTTGGTAAGAAACAGACCATTTCCAGTAAGAATTGTGCCAGTTTATCTGGAAGCAGGTAATAAGCAAAATATTTCAACTGAAGTTAGAATCAAGAACGATAGTGACTATAAAATGGAAGTTGAATTGAAGGGAATGATTAATAGCAGGTACCATTATTCATTATCTGGAAGTGATTTAATGCTTGAACCTAATACCCTGGAGACTTACGAGTTGAGTATCGATAATTTCGATAATCTGAATTTAATTGATCAGACTCCAATTGAAATTAATACTGAAGTAAGTTACACGTATCCTGAAAGACCTGATGTTGTTTTGAAAGAAAAACTCTTGTTTGCTCCTGTCCAAAAGCAATTTATTTCTAAATCACAGAAGAAAGTTAAGCTGGATGGAAAGCTAAATGAATGGACAGGAGACTGGTATAAATTCTCAGATCAAAACTTTACAGGAAAACCATTTGATCATGACGGAGAGTTAGATGTAAATATAAAGTTCCAGACATCCTTTGATGAAGACATGCTCTATCTGGCAGTTCAGATAAAGGATAATGAAATAGTTATTTTGGAAAATGAATCCCTTTGGAATCAGGATGCATTGATAGTCGGACTGGATGCGCGACCCAATCATATAAGTGCATACAATAATGGAGAAGGTCGTAATTCTGAGTGGATAGGATATCTTTCCTCATTCAAGTCAAAAGACCCGGTTTACAGACCTGACGGGCTTCCTGCAAAAATCGAGAGGTCGGTTAGGATGGAGGATAATCAAATCAACATAGAATTAGCTATCCCTATTAGTTATTTAAATAAACAACAAAACGGAAATTGGTCTTCTTTTAGGTTGGGTATTGGATACTATGATGTCGATAAAACCGGGAATGAACGTACAGAACACTATTGGTATCCTGCCTGGGGTTCTGAAAAATCAGTTATAGGGGAGGGAACGTTCTTTTTGAAATAGAAAAAACCTCCGGATATACTGACAAAAAACATATTCAATTCTGTGGATTGCAATCATTTTATATTATTATCCTAATTAGGTTGAATTATATAAAGATTGCAATTTGATTATGAAAAGAACCTACAACGTATTTTCAGTTTTATTTCTGCTATTGCTCACGTTTTTGCTGAATATGACTTTTTCCGGTTTGATACCGTTTAAAATTCTTCAAATAATCAGGGCAGTATTGACAGTAATTTTTTTCGTTTTAGCCTGGTCCTCAAAAATAGACAAGAATTATTCTAGTTTGTTCAAAACTCTTGGATTGGTTACTTTATCATTTCTCCTGTTATCTTTTTTTTCAATTGAACTCCTGGGAGAAAGCCTCAATTCACCCAGAGGGGTATCAATTGCCAAGTTAAGTGATAGTTTTATTATTTCAGCAGTTGTCTTGATCGGGTTGTTATCAACAGGAGTTAATGCAATGGAATTATTCTTATCAAAAGGTAAATTGGGCCCTGGCATTACAATTGGGATTATTTCTTTCGGATTGATGTCTCTGATTACATTTATGAAGCCTGGCAACGAGCTCAATTTTGATTTTCTGGCCAAAAATTATATCTGGATAATAATTTTCATTTTCTCGAATGCTTTTATGGAAGAACTGCTATTTAGAGGTGTTTTTTTTAAAGACATGGTAAAACTAATGAGTCCTTTCTGGATGATAGTGCTGACCTCGATAGTTTTTGGCATTGCTCATATGCAAATAGGATACAGCACTGATATTGCTACCATGGTAATAATTACATTCTTTTTTGGGCTCATTTGGGGAACATTAATCTACTACACACGGAGTTTAATAGCCTCTATTTTATTTCATGCTGGTGCAGATCTTGTTTTAATCATACCTATTTTTGATTCATTTGGAGCAATTTGATTATTATTGAAAAAAATTGAATTTCAATGACCAGTACTAGGAGTGAAGAAGTGGCATTAGCCCGGGAGTTGATGAAGTACACAGGTAATGTAGCAATTCCAACGATTATTCTATTCATTATTTCATTTTCAGGCTTTTTGTTTTTTATGATTGCCGGATACTTTCAGTGGATTTCTTATTGGTTAATCGTGCCTGTAAATACCATCTTAATTTATCTTTTATTCACACCGCTGCATGAAGCTTCTCATCAGAATATCAAAGGTCGAAAAACCTCATTGAAATGGCTTGAAAATGTCATTGGCTGGATTTCCGGAAGTTCATTATTAGCTCCATTTCCAATGTTTAAGACACTTCATTTAGTTCATCACGGGCATACAAACGACCCGAAGAAAGATCCTGACTATTGGGTGGCTGCTAAAAATGTATTTATGATAGCTTTCAAATGTATGACCATTTATTTCGATTACATTTTTCATTATTTGCTTTCAATAAAAAGATTATGGAAAACCTCTGAAGGCAAATCGAATGTTATTTATACAGGACTTGGATATGGTTTACTAATATTGACCATTATCTTTCTTGGAGAATCATTAGGGTGGAGCAATATAGTATTAGGATGGATACTACCGGCATACCTGGCTCTGGGTTTATTGTCTTTTGCGTTTGACTGGCTACCCCATCATCCTCATTCTGTTCAGAAAAAGTATTTAGACACGCGTATAATACTTAGTCCTGTTTTGAATATTTTATTGGTAAGTCAAAACCTGCACCTTATACACCATTTATATTCTGGAATCCCTTATTATCATTACCAAAAAGCATTTGAAGTTTTAAAAAATAAACTAGAAAGAGAAGGGGCGCAAATAGAAAACTGAATTAGAATATGGCTAAATCTGAATATTTGAATTATGATAAAATAATGGCCAATTTATTTAAGGTCCTTTAGTTTGGATTGGTTTGATATTTTTCAGAATAGATTTAAAGTTATTTTCGAAATTGTTAAGTAAAGCATGGTCCTTTCAATAAAGATTAAATGCCATTTATGGAGTATTTTATTACTTGCTTCAACCTTTTTACTTGGGTGTACTTCTTATGAAAATAAAGATTTACAGGGACTCTGGTCACTTGAGTATTTGAGTGTCGATGGATATGTAAAACCAGTACCACCAGTATTTATTGATTTCTCATCTGATAATAGTATCGCGATTTCCAGAACATCTGGGGATATTCTCGGGTTTTTCAGGATTGATTCCGAGACAATTACATTTAAAAGTGATGATGCTTCATGGTTCAATTCAAAATGGCAGTTAGCAATACTTCAGGGTGAACTTTGGTTAAGGGGAAAAGACATACCTTATCGAACAACAGAATTGAGATTTAAAAGAATTGAAGAAATTCCAACTTTTGAGGAAATTGAAGCAAGGATAATTGGAGACTGGGAAATTTACAAGATGAGAGAAAAAGGAGAACCTCAAACTCTTCAAAATATAACTTTTTCAATCGACACAAGGGGGTTTTATGCGATTAAAAGCAATGATAAAGTGATGGAATCCGGAAAAGCTGCCATTGATACCAGACATCGTAAAATGATATTTCTGAATGATGATACGAGCTGGGATATTTGGTTTTATGGTGATGAAATGAGACTTGAAAGTCAGTCCCGACAAATTCAATACAGTTTACGAAAGCAATAATTGATCATAAGTTTCCAAGAAAACCCAATCCTACAGGGTTGTGCAACATCCAACCTGTAATACTAAATCGATCAACATTAGTTTTCATGACTTCATGTTCGATCAGGTCACTCTTGAAACTTACAATTCTCCCGTATTTAGGTTCTATTATTCTCACATCATCCTCAAGATAGATTTTTAATTCTCCACCTTGCGAGGATTCCCAGTTTTTATTCAGATAAAGAATAGTACTGATTACCCTGTTATTCCTTTCTTTAAACTGGTCAAGATGTTTTTTGTAGAAGCTACCTTCAGGGTAATGAGCCATATGAAATTCATAGTCAGAGATATTGAGGTAACAGTATCTGTTCAGAACATGCTTATACTCTTCTGCAAAGTCGAAGAAAAATCTGATGGATTTGTCGGGATCATTTTTGTCCAGCCAGAAAATATTGTCGCTTCGAATTTCACTATTCAATTGCTTATCTGCCTGAGTACCGATTAAAGCTTTTTTAAAGTCTTTTTCGGAGATATGTTTTTTTAAAGCATCCCGAAGCCCCTCGAGCACATTTTCAGGAAATATACCATCATGGACGATGTAGTCTTCATTTGATAATGTATCAACCCAGTTGATCCAACTATCCTCCGATAGGATTACCAATCAACAAAAATTTCAGCAAAGTAGATCTAAAATTCATATTTATTCTAAGAGAACGAAAAATAATTTTTTAGTTCAATAAATGAATAGAATACTTCGCTGCTTTAGGTTCCATTTTGAAGTGGAATTGTTCCACAAAATATTACCAAATGTTTTTTCTCAAATTCCACATATATGACTCTTGTCATGTGTCATTTGACATAAATCATTTTTAGCTCTGATTAAACACCTTTATATCCAACCCCTATGTACCGAGATTAACGCCTGAATTTAAAAGCAATAATACCATCAATTAAATAAAGTGCTGATCATGAAAAAAACTAAGTATATCACAACAGATGGAAATACCGCAACTTCAAACATTGCATATGCATTTAGTGAAGTAGCGGCTATATATCCAATTACACCTTCATCAGATATGGGAGAGAAAGCAGACGCGTGGGCTGCAATGGGTAAGAAGAATTTATTTGGAGAAACTGTAGATGTAATTCAAATGCAATCTGAAGCAGGTGCTGCCGGAGCTATTCATGGTGCACTTTCAGGAGGGGCAATGGCCACTACATTCACAGCATCTCAGGGTCTGATGTTAATGGTACCCAATATGTTCAAAATTGCAGGTGAAATGCTTCCAACCGTTTTTCATGTCAGTGCCAGATCACTTGCAGCACAGGCATTATCAATTTTTGGTGATCATTCTGATGTGATGGCAACAAGAGGTACTGGATTTGCTTTACTCTCCAGTAGTAATGTTCAGGAAGCACAGGATCTAGCGGCTGTAGCACACCTGGCAACACTAGAATCAAAAATACCTTTTGTTCATTTCTTTGATGGTTTTAGAACTTCACACTCCATACAGAAAATAGAAGAACTTTCATTCGATCAGTTGAAAGATATGGTAAAAATGGAATTCGTTGAGGAGTTTAGAGATGGCGCTCTTCGACCAGATGACCCATTATGTAAAGTTGGTGCTCAAAATCCTGATGTTTATTTCCAGGGAAGAGAGACAGTCAACAATTATTATGATGCTTGTCCAGGAATAGTTCAAAAATATATGGATGAACTCTTCAAAATGACAGGAAGAAAGTATGAATTATTCCAATATGTTGGAGCTAAAGATGCCGAGAGTATTTTGATTTCTATGGGATCAGCAAACGAGACTATTGAAGAATCCATCAACTATCTAAATGCTCAGGGTAAAAAAGTTGGAGCGCTTAAGGTTAGACTTTACAGACCATTTTCGGTAGAAGCATTTCTGGATAAAATTCCAAAAACTGTTAAGAACATTGCAGTATTGGATAGAACGAAAGAGCCCGGTGCTGTTGGAGATCCATTATATCTTGATATAGTATCTGCTCTTAAGGAACGTGACATTTTCATAATAGGTGGAAGATATGGTCTTTCTTCAAAAGAGTTTACTCCAACTATGGTCAATGCGGTATTCAAACATCTTGAAAATAAAGGATGGCATGGATTTACTGTTGGAATAAATGATGATGTAAGCCACAAATCGATCAAAATAGAAGAAGAACTGGACACTGAACATAAAGATATCATCAGATGTAAATTCTGGGGATATGGTTCAGATGGAACTGTATCAGCCAATAAGAATTCTATAACAATTATTGGACAAAATACTGATCAGTTTGTGCAGGGATACTTCCAGTATGATTCAAATAAATCCGGTGGTTATACTGTTTCGCACCTAAGGTTTGGTAAAGAGAAAATTCAATCTGAATATCTACTAAATAAAGCTGAATTTATTGCCCTTCACAGACCACAATACATAGGTAAATATGATATTCTGGAAGGAATAACCGAAGGCGGAACATTCCTAATGAACAGTAGCCAAAAACCTGAGAAGATCTTTGGTCAGTTCACTGAGGATATGCAAAAAACCATCCGGGATAAGAAAATTAAGGTATATGCCATCGACGCAGCCAAAATCGCTAAAGAAGTTGGTTTGGGTGGACGCATCAACACTGTAATGCAGACAGCATTCTTTAAATTATCCGGCGTACTTCCTGAAAAAGAAGCAATACAGCTAATCAAAAATTACATTGAAAAACAATTTATCCGAAAAGGAAAAGAAATTGTTGAAATGAACTGGAAAGCAATAGATGCTTCATCTGATGCTGTAATTGAAGTTCCGATACCAAAATCAGCTGCTGAAGAAAAATTTGCTGCAATGCAGGATGTGGTTCCTGAAGGAAGTGGAGAATTTGCTGAAAAAGTAATGGATCCTGTTTTGAGATTAAAAGGCGATATTGTTCCGGTTTCTATGATGTCTTTGAATGGAACTATCCCAACTGCTACTAAAAAACTGGAAAAAAGAGGTAAGCCTGGAAACCCTGCAAAATGGGCGGCGAAACTTGATTTTGTACCAGAATTCAATGCGGATGAGCCATATTTCGAGCATCCGGGTGCATGTTCAGGATGTGGTGAAACTCCTTACATACATCTTGCAACACAAATTTTTGGTGATAGAATGATGATTGCCAATGCTACGGGTTGTTCTTCAATCTATGGTGGTACATTCCCTTCAACCCCTTATACTAAAGATAGTAAAGGTAGAGGTCCTGCCTGGGCGAACTCGCTTTTTGAAGACAATGCAGAATACGGTTTTGGAATGCGTCTGGCAATAGATGCCAACAGAAGACAGCTCAAAACCAATATTGAATCGTATCTAGAGAGTTATTCCACAACTAAGTTGGGTAAAGCATTGAAAAAATCGCTAAGCCTTTGGGATAATGTTGATAATGAAGCAAAAGAACATGCTGAGCAGGTAAAGGATTTACTTAAAACAGAAGTTAAAACTAAAGACGAGAAACTACTACCTATCATTCGTAAGATCACGGAATTACAGGATTACCTGGTAGATAAGTCAGTCTGGATCATAGGTGGAGATGGATGGGCATATGATATTGGTTTTTCAGGTCTTGATCATGTAATGGCTTCCGATAAAAATGTAAACCTGCTGGTTCTTGATACCGAAGTTTACTCCAATACTGGCGGACAATCCTCCAAAGCAACCCCAAGAGGTGCTGTTGCAAAATTTGCCGCTGATGGTAAGAAGTTGGGTAAAAAGAACCTCGGTTTGATGATGACAACTTATGGAAATGCCTACGTTGCCTCAGTCAATATGGGAATGGATCGAGATCAAACAGCTAAGGCTATTGTTGAAGCTGAAAAACACAATGGACCATCACTCATAATTGCTTATTCACCTTGTATCGCTCATGGATACAACATGCAGCAGGCGAAAAAGCAATCAGAAAAAGCTGCTAAGAGTGGGTATTGGCCTATGTATAGATTTAATCCTGAATTAAGAGAGCAGGGACTAAATCCATTTATCTGGGAAGGACCTGAAGTTGATACAGATTTCGAATCATATGTGGGTGACGAAATCAGGTATAGAACATTGATGAGATCTAACCCTGAAGAGGCACATAGGCTTATCGATGAAGCAAAAATAGATAACAAAAGAAGATTTGAGGATTTACAGCATCTTTCTGATGAGTCTTCAAATAAAAGTGAAAACGTTAAAGAAATAGTCCATGATTGACCTTAGTACAAATTACCTTGGTTTAAAATTGAAAAACCCAATAGTAATTGGGGCAAGTAACCTGGTAACAGATATGAGCAACCTCTATAAACTTGAGGAAGCCGGAGCTGCTGCAATTGTTTATAAATCATTGTTTGAAGAACAAATCCAGCTTGAGTCTTATAAAGAAGACGAAGAAATGGGTTTGTATGAAGACTGGGATGCAGAACATGCTTCTATTTTCCCGAAATTAGGACATGCAGGACCTGCTGAGCATTTATATAAACTTAAACATGCAAAGCAATCTTTGACAATACCGGTGATTGGAAGTTTGAATTGCGTTGCAGAAGAAACCTGGGAAGAATATGCAATTAAAATGGCTGAAGTTGGTGTAGATGCTTTGGAATTAAACTTCTACATGCATGAACTTGATCCAAGAAAAACGGGAACCAGTATTGTGGGTGACCAGATCAATCTACTAAAAAGAGTAAAGGAGACGGTCAAAATCCCTGTATCTGTCAAGTTGAGTCCGTATTACACCAATATTTTTGGGGTAGTTAAACGTATGGATGAAGCAGGTGCTGATGGATTTGTTTTGTTCAACAGGCTTTTCCAGCCGGATATAAACCTGGATACAGAAGAACATTTCTTCCCATATAATTTCAGTTCAACAAACGATAGTAGACTGGCATTAAGGTATGCAGGTGTGCTATTTGATGAAATAAAAGGTACAATAGTAAGTAATACAGGTATTTTGAATGGTTCTGAAGCTGTAAAAATGATTCTTGCGGGTGCAGATGCTGTGCAGGTTGTAAGTGCAATTTACAAACGAGGTATCTCACATGTAAAGACGATATTAACTGAAATGGAAGAGTGGATGAATGGCAAAGGATATAAAAGCCTTCAGGATTTTAAAGGTAAACTTTCAAAAGCTAATCTTTCAGATCCTTTTGCTTACAAAAGAGCCCAGTATATTGATATACTTATGAAATCAGAAATCTTTTTTCAATATCACCCTAAAGAAGGGGAAGACACAATTATAAACTAAACACACAAAAAATGGCTAAAATTGGAATTTTCTTTGGTTCAACAGAAGGTAATACCGAAAGGGTAGTTGCTCAAATTCAGGAAGCATTCGGAGGCGAAGATGTTGTAGAGTTAAACAATGTAAACTCAGCATCCGCTGATGATATTTCAGAATATGAAACTATAATATACGCATGTCCAACATGGGAAATAGGCGAATTACAGGAGGACTGGGATTCATTTATCGATGAAATTGAAGATGTTGATTACAGTGGTAAAAACGTAGGATATGTTGGGTTAGGAGATGCAGACGGTTATCCTGATACTTATCAGGATGCAATGGGATTGATACATGAACGAATAGCTGATAAAGGAGCTAATTTTATTGGGGCATGGCCCACTGATGGTTACAACTTTGAAGAATCAAAAGGAGTCGTAGATGGTAAGTTTTTAGGGCTTGCAATCGATGAAGATAACGAATCTGATCTTACCGAAGAAAGAGTAAATAAATGGGTTGCTCAGGTTAAATCCGAATTAGGTATGTAACCGATGGATTTATCTGAAACCATATCACACAAAGGAGTGGTAGTTGAAGTAAACTCTCAGATTGCCACTCTTTTTATACAGTCTAATGAAGAATGTCATTCCTGTTCTATAAGTGAGTTTTGTGGACAAACAGACCGGGAGCGAAACACTTTCCATGTTCCTCAAAATGATCTTCAAAAAGGAGATATGGTCAGATTACGAATCCAGCCAACAATTGGCACCCGGGCGGTTTTTATTGCATACATAGTTCCATTCTTGATAATACTAACATTATTGATAATTGGAACCTTTTTAGGATGGAAAGAATGGTTTTCAGGAACCTTATCTTTATTGGCATTAGTTCCATACTTCTTTTTGGTGAACCTGACTAAAGGAAAATTTAAAAAATCCCTTGAACTGGAAATAGAAAAAATATGAGCAGCACCATCATATATACCGTAATCACATTAGCAGCTCTGGGAGTACTGGCAGCAGTTATTTTGTATATCGTTTCACGTAAATTTTACGTGAAAGAAGACCCAAGAAAAGCACAACTGCTGGATGCTCTTCCTGCTACAAATTGTGGTGGTTGCGGTTACCCTGGTTGTTCAGCATTTGCGGATGAATTGTTAACTGCGGATGATTTGGCACCGTATCATTGTCCTGTTGGTGGCAATGATGTCATGAAAGAAGTTGCTGAAATTCTTAATCTTGAAGTTAAGGAAAGAGATCCTTTCGTTGCAATAGTTCGGTGTGCAGGCTCATTTGATGTTAGAAAACAAACAAATGTTTATGATGGTGCAGCTAATTGTACTATTGCCGCAACTTTATACAGTGGGGACAAAGGATGTGCTTATGGCTGTGTTGGATTAGGAGAATGTGTTGATGCTTGTGATTTTGAAGCCATGTACATGGATCCTAAAACCGGGCTTCCGGTTATAATTGATGATAAGTGTACGGCTTGTAATGCCTGTGTGACTACTTGTCCAAAAGATATTATACAGCTATGGCCTAAAGGGAGGAAGGATCAGAGAATCTACGTAGCCTGTATTAATGAAGAAAAAGGTGGTGTCGCCAGAAAAGAATGTTCTGTTGCTTGTTCCGGTTGCTCAAAATGTGTGGATGAATGCAAATTTGATGCTATTACCATTGAAAATAACCTTGCAGTCATAGATTATGATAAATGTAAGTTATGTGCAAAATGTATAGTAGCATGTGACGTGAGGAATATAGCCGGAGACAATATACCTGAAACCAGAATAGAAAAACTTACTGAAAAAAGGGAAGAAAGACTTGAGAAAGAAAAAGAGCAGAGGATTGCTGAAAGAAGAAAAGCTAAAGAAGCTGCATTAGCAGGATTAAAAGACCAAACTGAATCTACTGATGCTTAATGATTTAACACAAAATTTAAAAACATTTCATAAGGGTGGAATTCACCCTGCTGAAAATAAATTATCTGCAGGGAGTCCTATTGAAGAATTACCAATACCCAAAAATGTTATCATACCTATTTCACAACACATCGGCGCATTACCTGAGATTGTCGTTGAAAGGGGTCAGGAAGTAAAGGTTGGAGATATACTAGCTGTCCATGAGGGCTTTGTTTCTGCTAACATTCATAGTTCAGTTTCCGGAAAAGTTGGGAAAATTGATACAGCGATGGATAGTAGTGGATTTAAAAGAATGGCGATAAGTATCAGGGTTAATGGAGATGAGTGGAATGAGAGTATCGACAGATCACAAGACTTCGTAAAAGATATTAAGCTACAACCGGAAGAAATCATCAAAAAGATTATGGAAGCGGGTGTAGTTGGCCAGGGGGGAGCAGCATTTCCAAGTCATGTTAAACTCACAGTTCCTGAGGGCAAAACTGTTGATACACTTCTTGTAAATGGGGTAGAATGTGAACCCTATCTCACTGCTGATCATAGAATTATGCTGGAAAAACCACATGAATTAATGGTGGGAACCCGGATTTTGATGAAAACTCTGGGTGTTGAAAGAGCAGTAATTGGTATAGAAAACAACAAAGAGGATGCTATTGAATTACTGTCTAAATGCGCTAAGGATTATCCGGGCATTGAAGTTCAGGCATTAAAAGTTCAATATCCACAAGGAGGCGAAAAACAATTGATTGAAGCGGTTTTGGGAAGGGAAGTACCTTCAGGAGGCCTTCCGGCTGATGCAGGAGCTATTGTTCATAATGTGGGAACCATCTATTCGATTTATTTGGCTGTGCAGAAAAATCAACCATTGATTGGAAGAGTTGTGACAGTATCCGGAACCAGTGTAAAGAAACCGTCAAATTTCTACGTAAGAATTGGGACACCGGTTATTGACCTGATTGAGGCTGCCGGAGGACTACCAGAAGACACAGGTAAAGTAGTGAGTGGGGGACCTATGATGGGAAAAGCACTCAATGATTTGAACGTACCAATAGCTAAGGCGACATCAGGGATATTATTGATTCAGGATACTCAGTCAAAAAGAGCTCAGGAATATAATTGTGTGCGCTGTGGTAAATGTATTGAAGCCTGTCCAATGGGCCTTGAACCTCAACAATTGATCCTACTCAATAAAAATGGAGAGTATGAGGAAGCCGAAAAGGCCAATGTATTGGATTGTATAGAATGTGGATCCTGCTCATTCGTTTGCCCATCAAACAGACCAATACTTGACTACATAAGACTAGGTAAGACTAAAATAAAAAAGAGTAAACGAGCATGAGTACATCATTATTAACAGTTGCACCTTCACCCCACATTCATGAGGAATTGACGATTCCGCAAATAATGCGGGGAGTGATTATAGCGATGTTACCTGCTTTGGGTTTTTCGACTTTCACATTTGGAATAGGACCTCTGATCGTAACATTGGTTGCAGTCATAAGCTGTGTTCTATTTGAATATCTCATAGTAAAATATTTACTAAAAAAAGAAGCTTCAATTGCTGATGGAAGTGCTGTAATAACAGGAATGTTATTAGCCTTTAATGTTCCCGGTAATTTACCTATTCATATAATAATAATTGGAAGTTTAGTGGCAGTTGGTATCGGAAAAATGACATTTGGGGGACTAGGGAATAATCCTTTCAATCCTGCACTTGTTGGACGTGTTTTTCTGCTAATTTCTTTCCCGGTTCAAATGACTTCATGGCCTGTAACAAGGCATTCTACGGTAGATGCTCTTACGGGTGCTACCCCTTTGGGAATTATTAAGGAGGGTCAATTAAATGGAACTGAAATTTCAGCTCTTATGAGCGAAATGCCTTCCATGACACAGTTGTTTTTTGGCTTTCAGGGAGGTTCACTGGGTGAAATGTCAGCATTTGCAATGTTGATAGGTCTGGGCTACATGCTTTACAGAAAAATCATAACCTGGCATATTCCCTTAACAATGATTGCTACTGTTTTTGTATTTACAGGAATTTTCTGGTTGATAGATCCCACATCTTATGTAAATCCCGCATTCCATATTTTAACCGGAGGTGTAATGTTAGGAGCTGTTTTTATGGCAACCGATTATGTTACTTCGCCTATAACCCATAAAGGGATGATTGTTTTTGCAATTGGTATTGGAATCATCACCTCTGTGATTAGGCTTTGGGGATCATATCCTGAAGGGGTATCGTTTGCTATTCTCATAATGAATGCATTTGTACCTCTTATAAATAAATCCACAAAACCAATTAAATACGGACTTAAAAAAGCATAAATATGAAGGGCAACTCTTTTATATCAATGATCACAACACTTGGATTAGTGTCTGTTGTTGCTGCCTTTTCGCTAGGATTTGTTTATGACTACACAAAGGGGCCTATAGAAAAAGCGAGATATGAAAAACAAATAAAAGCTGTTCGATCAGTTTTGCCGGAATATGACAATGATCCAATTCAGGATGTATATTTTGTTTATACAGATAAAGATTCATTGGCTTGCTACCCCGCTAAAAAAGATGATAAAGTTATAGGTACTGCTGTAAAAACCTTTTGCGATAACGGTTATAATGGAAGAATCACCCTCATGGCAGGATTTGATCCAGATGGAAATATCATAAATGTCGAAGTCGTTGAACATAAAGAAACACCTGGTCTTGGAACAAAGATGTCAACTGATAAATTCAAAGGACAGTATATAGGAAAAAACCCTTCTGAAATAGACTTAAATGTGAAGAAAGATGGGGGAACTATTGATGCAATTTCCGGAGCTACTATTTCAAGCCGTGCTTTTTCACATGCTGTAAATAAAGCATATAAGAAACTAACAAATACAAAGGAAGATCATCACCATGAAAAAGGAACTCACTAGAAAAGAAAACTTTTTAAAGGGCTTTATTAAAGAAAACCCGGTTTTCGTTCTGTTATTGGGATTATGTCCGGTTTTGGGTGTGACTACTTCCGCATTCAATGGATTGGGCATGGGTCTGGCAACATTATTTGTATTGCTTATGTCCAACATAGTAGTTTCGATAATACGAAAGCTGATCCCTGACAAAGTAAGAATCCCGGCATTTATTGTGATTATAGCATCATTTGTTACGGTTGTAGATTTATTCATGGCAGGTTTTACGCCACAACTTCATGAACAACTTGGATTGTTTATACCGCTTATTGTTGTGAACTGTATTGTTTTGGGCAGAGCAGAGGCTTTTGCATCTAAAAATGGAATATTAGATTCAGTATTGGATGCATTGGGCATGGGAGCGGGGTTCACATTTGCTTTGACACTGCTGGGGGCTGTCCGAGAGCTATTAGGTAGTCTCTCATTATTTGGTTTTCAGTTAGTTGAAGCAGATGGTATGATTTTGTTTATTCTCGCACCAGGGGCTTTTATTATGCTGGGTTTGATTATTGGAGTTTTTGAGTATGCTAAGAGCGGTGAATATTGAACTAGGCATAAGGTAAAAGGTAAAAGGTAAGAAGATAATACTAGATGCAGATTTTGTGGATGTGTGGACGTATGGTTATGTAGTTATGTAGATGAGAGAAATAGCTTGGCCGGCTGAAGCATGAAGTCGGGCCTGCCCGGCGACCGTAGAAAGTCAGGGTGAGTAAAGTCGATTAGATAAACGTTCTAAGAACCATGAACCACTTGTCCGACTTTAGGCGGATGAACAATAAAATTGAAAACTGAAAACAGAATGCTGAATACTAAATACTGAACAAATGAACTACTTAACAATCATCATATCAGCGATATTTATCAATAACATTGTTTTAGCAAGGTTTCTTGGAATTTGTCCTTTCCTGGGTGTTTCAAAAAAGACCGCTACTGCATTGGGAATGGGAGGAGCTGTATTGTTTGTAATGACAATTGCAACAGTAGTTACATTTCTGATTTATCATTTTATATTGATACCTTATGAGATTATCTATTTACAGACAGTAGCCTACATATTAGTTATTGCATTTTTAGTTCAGGTAGTGGAAATAGTTCTCAAGAAAGTGAGTCCGGATTTGTATCAGGCTTTAGGTGTATTTCTGCCATTAATTACTACAAACTGTGCAATTTTAGGAGTAGCCATCCTTGTGATACAATCAGATTTTAACCTGATGGAAAGTGTTGTTTTTGCTGTTGCAAATGCAGCAGGATTTACTTTAGCCATCCTTATTTTCTCAAGTTTACGTGAATATATCGAATCAAGTGAAATGCCAAAAGCGATGAAGGGTGTTCCGGCTGCATTAATTATAGCCGGTATTTTAAGCATGGCATTCATGGGTTTTTCCGGATTAGTTTAAAAATTTACCTATTGTAAAGTTTCATTTTATCTCTATTTTCGTAGTTGGACTTATTTGAATAGATTTTTGTGAAGGAAGTAGAGTATAATAAATCTGAATATTTTTTAAATGTTGATAGTCTTAAGGCTAAAATTGTTGATTATACAATTTTGGTCGGAGGGGTGGCGGGTTTATTTGCATGGATTATTAGTGAATTCAATAATATTTATCTTAAGATAATTGAAATCACTGCAATTGGAACTATTCTTTTTATATATATTCTTCGAAATAAGGTTAGCACCAAAATAAAGGTTATCCTGCTACTTGTTATTATAAATGCTTTAGTAATATCAGAAACCTTAGACTTTGGTTCACTTGCCTACAGCTCGATCTTCCTAATTTTAGGGGGTTATTTTGCCAATCTGATTTACCCCTGGAAAACAACTCTCATCATTTACTTTCTTGGTGTTAGCATATATTTATGCTTAGGTGCTTATTTGGTATATTTTCTTCCTGTTCCTTATCAAAATCTTAGTTTTTCAACTTATTTGACTAATGCTGCTGTTATATCTATCGTCGCACTACCGATCTTATTTTTTCATACAACTTACATGCGGACTGTTTCAAATCTTATTTCAGATCTCAAATCAAAAAATGAAATTCTTGAAATAAGAGAGAATGAACTCAGTACTTATAAAAACAAACTGGAAAAGCTGGTTTATGATAGAACTAATGAACTGGAAGAAGCCAATCTGAAATTAAAAAATGAATCCAAAAACCTTGAAGAGTCTTATCGTAGTCTGAAAGATACACAGCAGCAATTAGTAAGAGCTGAGAAAATGGCTTCCCTTGGGGTACTGATAGCCGGTATTGGGCATGAAATAAACAATCCTTTGAATTATATAAAAGGAGGTATTGATGGAATTAAGCAGTATTTTAAGAGCAATAAACTCGATTTGGATAAGGAAACCACTGAATATGTGAAGATCATTGATGAGGGTGTTGATCGAGCCGCTGCGATTTTGAAAGGATTAAGTCATGCAGCAAGGCAAACCGATACTATGATGGAGTTGTGTAATATTCATCAAATTCTTGATAATACATTACTGATTTTAAATAACTCATTAAAAGATAAAGTAACATTAAGTAAGAACTACACAGAGGATGTTATAGTTGTTCGAGGAAATGATGGAAAATTACACCAGCTTTTTATAAATATTATAACAAATGCTGAGCAGGCAATTGAAGAAAAAGGAGAAATCTCAATCAAAACTGAAATTTCCAATGATTATGCTTTGATTACTGTAGAGGATAGTGGAGTGGGGATATCAAAAGAGAATATAAATAAAATAGCTGATCCTTTTTTTACAACCAAAGATCCCGGGGTTGGGACAGGATTGGGAATGTATATTGCAAATGGCATTGTAGAAGAACATGGAGGAGCCTGGGAAATTAATTCAGAGGAAAATAAAGGAACTAAGGTGATAATCAGACTTCCTGTCTGATTTTTAATTTTTCCTAAATTCAATTGTAACAGTTGTGCCTTTGTTAACTTCAGACTCAATATTTATTTTACCACCAAGTTCTTTTATTAGAGTATATACAACGGAAAGCCCCAAGCCAGTCGCTTGATTTGGGTTTTTTGTAGAGAAAAACGGATCAAATATTTTTGACTTAATCTCATCACCCATTCCAACTCCATCATCAG
>CAYTFO010000004.1:0-47468 GCA_964437135.1 uncultured Roseivirgaceae bacterium
AGCCGTATCTACATCATTTAAGAATCTACTTGGGTCGCATGTTTTGAGTCTTCCAAAACGATAACGATTCAATGCATAAGAAAAGGTGAGGTTTTTCTTAGCTCTGGTTATGGCAACATAAAACAACCTGCGTTCTTCCTCAAGGTCAGCTCTGGATGAGAGCATCATCTGAGAAGGAAAAAGATCCTCTTCCAGACCTACTATATACACATGTTCGAACTCAAGTCCTTTTGCCATGTGGATGGTCATCAAAGTAATGGCCTCTTCATCTTTTTCGTTACGATCTTCATCTGTAAGTAAGGCTACATCCTGTAAAAAAGCATTTAGGGTATGGTCTTCTCTTTCGTTGTCTTCAGTAAACTCCTTGATTGCATTGAGCAATTCCTGCACATTTTCGTATCTATTGAGGCCTTCTACAGTTTTATCCTCGTATAATTCTTTTAGTAGCCCTGAGTTTTTAGCTATATGCATGGCAGCATCATAGGCATCTTTCTTTTCTACACTTAATTGGAAACTTTTGATCAAAGTTGCGAATTCCATTAGCTGGGAAGCAGCTCTGCCACCAAGGAATTTATTGGCTATTTGGACTATATCCCATATCGTACTATTATTTTCCTCTGCAGCTACAAATATTTTTTCGATAGTACCAGGACCAATACCTCTTTTAGGTAAGTTAACAATTCGTCTGAATGCTGCTTCGTCATTTGGGTTTAAGGTATATCGAATATAGGCAATCAGATCTTTTATTTCTCTACGTTGATAAAACGAAACTCCTCCGACGACCCTGTATTTAAGGTTCATTCTCCGGAGTGCTTCTTCCATCGCTCTGGACTGAGAGTTGGTTCTGTAAAGAATAGCAAAATCATTATTTGAAGAATGTTCCTGCATTTTAGTTTCAAAAATGGAGGAGGCTACAAGTTTACCTTCTTCATTATCTGATGTAGCTTTTATTAGATTTATGAGTTCACCATTATCATTAATTGTCCAAACTGTCTTAGGTAATTGAGCTTTATTTTTGAGTATTACTGAGTTTGCAGCATTGACAATGTTTTGAGTTGACCGGTAGTTTTGCTCTAATTTGATTACTCTTAAGTCCGGGTAATCTCTTTCAAAATTTAGAATATTTTGGATATCAGCTCCTCTAAAAGCATATATACTTTGTGCATCATCCCCAACTACACATATATTTTGACGGACACTGGCAAGTTTTTTTGCAATTAGATATTGCGAGATATTTGTATCCTGAAACTCATCTATCAAAACATAATGGAACCTATGCTGATATTTATTGAGTACGTCTGTATGTTCCTGAAATAATATGTTAGTGTTAAAAAGCAGGTCATCGAAATCCATCGCGTCTGACTTATAGCATCGTTGGCTATAGATTCTATAAAGCCGGCCCATTTCAGGTCTCATATTTGCGGCGTCATCTTCGAGGTAAATGGGGTCTTCATTATATTCCTTCCAGGAAATCAACCTGTTTTTTGCCGAAGAAATCCGATTGTAGACAACATTGGGTTTATATAGTTTATCGTCAAGACCCAGTTCTTTTACAATAGTTTTGATAAGTGATTTAGAATCTTCTGTATCGTATATCGTAAAGTTTGAACTATAACCCAATTTTGAAGCTTCAGATCTTAGAATACGTGCAAAAACTGAGTGGAAGGTACCCATCCAGAGGTTACGGGCTTCACCACTTACAATATTTTCAATCCGACCCCTCATTTCTTTTGCAGCTTTATTTGTGAATGTCAACGCCATAATGTTGAAGGGGTCAACATTTTTCTCTTTCATCAAATAGGCTACTCTGTATGTGAGAACCCGGGTTTTTCCTGATCCTGCACCGGCAATGATCATGGTGGGGCCTTCTGTATTTATTACTCCCTCGTATTGAGGAGGGTTAAGAGAAGAAAGATAAGATTCCTTTTCGCCACTAGTCATTTTACAAATCTAACCAGACCGGCAGTTTAAGTGGAAAGATTTTAGAAAAATGCATTTGAAAAATTATAAATTGATTTCAATCAATTTGATTAAATCAGGGTTATAAAAATATGAGACTTGTATTCCTGTTATTCTTTTTTACTCCAAACCTGATTTATGCTCAATACATTTACCTGGGTTCAGCTCAAAAAATGCCAGGTGATTGCATAATGCTGACTCCCGATGAGCCTTACTCAGAAGGGATTGCTTACAATCGAAATAAACTCAATCTTGAAGAATACTTTGAAATTCAATTTGATATTTATCTTGGAGATGATGACAATGGAGCAGACGGGATCACATTTGTAATTCACAATGATGTTAGACAATTTGGAGCATTTGGTCAGTGGGGTGAGTGCATGGGATATGGTCGTTTTAATCCGTTTTCACCGGGTAATTCAATTGATCCTTCTATTGCAATAGAATTTGATACCTATCAAAATATTTATCAAAATGACCCGATCTCAGATCATATTGCCTACCTGGAAAACGGAGTAAGCAGGCATATTGATTATTGGAATAATGAGTCAGATGACTTTGATCTTGAAGATGATAATCTACATGATTTTAGATTCAGATGGGATCCTGATATCCAGGAAGTACGAGTTTTCTGGGATGGTGTTGAGGTTTACAGAGGAAATAAAAACCTGATTGATGAAATTTTTGAAGGCGAAAAAGATGTAATCTGGGGATTTACTGCGTCGACTGGAAGAGCATCCAACCTTCAGTATTTCTGTTTACGAAGATTAACTTATCACCTTAGAAAAGAAATCTATAAAAATAGTTTAGGACTAGGAGAATAAGGAAACTAAAAAAAAGAAGAACCTCGAATATGAGGGTGATGTTCTTCCACTTATTTTGCTTGTTTTTCACGCTGCCTGTTAGCTGTTTGTTCATGTATTATGAACATTAAATTAATAAGCGCAAAGATAAGTCTGTATAATGTTAAACTGCAATTACTTTGATGTTAAGAAATTGTTAAGTGTTAAGTAGTTTTTGCAATTGATCTGAAAGGTTAAGGATTGATTTTTTCGCCTTTTTTGTACTAAGCTGAAGCTGGTCTGTCATTAGGAGAGATATATACCCATGTGTCATACTCCACCAAATCATTGCAAGATTACTGTTTTTCTTTGAAACCGGGTCTATGACTATCTCAAAATTTCGGAACGTATTTTTTATCAATTTCTTTTTTGCTGCATCACATTTTACCCCTTCCAGATTAAACATCACCTGATACATTTCTGGAGATATGGAAGCATATTCAAAGATTTCTGATACCATACGGTTAATACAGACAGTAGGATTTGATTCGTTTTTGCGGACAGTCTTTAGTTTTTTATTTAACTCCTCAAAACCCTGATTTTCAAGGGCTCTTAAGATTTCATTTTTATTTTTGAAATAAGTATAAAGTAGTGGAGCACTAATATTTAACTCATAAGCAATATTACGCATCGATACCTTTTCCCAGCCATTTTTAGCTGCTAGTTGCCTTGCTACAATCAGAATGGCTATTTTGAATTGTTTTATTTCCTCTTTTCTCTGATTGTCCATATTATGGTACTTCCTGTCCGTTTGATGCTGTATAAATTTCGAACCATTGTTGCAAAGTCAATTCTAATTCTATTGCTTTTATCGCTGAATCAATGCGATTTAGGTTGCCAGTACCAATAATTGGTAAAATGCCACTTGGATGTTTTAATAACCATGCAATAGCTATCTGGTCAGCTTCAAACCCGGTAGTATTTTTTAAATCTGATAATAATTTTATCAAACGAACTGATTTTTCATCAGTTCCATTAAAAATCCTGCCACCTGCGAGTGGAGACCATGCCATTGGATTGATATGTTGTTGCATACAATAGTCCAGAGTGCCATCTTTAAAGCTATCTAGTTGATAAACAGAAATTTCAATTTGATTGGTTATTAGTTGCAGATTTAGATATTCCTGCAAAGTTTTAAATTGTTGTACCGAGAAGTTTGAAACTCCAAAGGATTTTACTTTACCCTCTTTATGGAGAAAATGAAAAGCGCTGGCTATACCTTCATAATCCATAAAGGGATCCGGCCTGTGAAATAGTAGCAAATCGATAATTTCTGTATTTAAATTATTCAGACTGTTTTCTACAGATTGAATTATATGGGATTCTGAACTGTTGTAATGCTTAATATATGTATTGGGTCTGTTTTCTGAAACCAGCTGAATCCCGCACTTTGTTATTATTTCAATCCTATCTCTGATGGATGGGTCAAGTTTTAAGGCTTCCCCAAATAATGCTTCACATGTATAACTTCCATAAATATCTGCATGGTCAAATGTAGTAATGCCTTTATCGATGATTTTTCCAATGTGGCTCAACATATTTTTTGCACTAAGCCCCCACTGATTTGCATTCATGAAACCATACATAATTCTTGAAAAACGAATTCCTTCTGTTAGATCTGTTTTTGGTACCATATGATATCTCGAAAGTTACAAAATCACTATCCAAAAAAAGAATAATATGCGATTTCATAATTATGTAATTAATTTGCCGGGATGTCTGAAAAGTTGAAGATTTATTTTCATGTTGGCCTTGGGAAAACCGGATCAACTTATCTGCAAAAGAAAGTATTTCCTAAACTTAGAAACATTGAATATATCCCCACAAATCGATACCGAAAAAGCAAAACTATCTTAAAAGGGAAGGAAAAGGGGAATTTTCTGTTATCAAGGGAATTTGATATTCAGTTGAGACAACAGCTGAGATGGTTTGTTTCAGCTTTTCCGGAAACAAAGGTTATAATTGTTTTTAGAAAGCACGATCAATGGTTGCTTTCACAATACAAAAGACATGTAAAAAATGGATGGTACAAAGGGTTTGATGCCTTTTTCTCTCTTGAAAATGATTCATTTTGGGATAAGGAGGAACTCTATTACTTTCCAATGATTCAATACATTGAGGAACGAACGAAAACTAAACCGCTGGTTTTATTTTATGATGAGCTTGAATCTGACCCTGATTCCTTTGTGAAAAAAATCATCAAATTCACTAATGCTGAATTTGATCTTAAGGAATTGTCAGTTAGAAAGGTTCATACTTCTTATTCTGAAAAGCAACTTAGTTTTCTGCAGTTTTTTACTCGAAATTTTTTCAAAAAATTCCCGGATGACTATACCAATGATAAAATTAAACACTGGCTAATTTTCAGGCCTTGGTGGCTCCTTTATCATTTATTTCTCTACACTGCAGAAATATTACCTTCTGGTTGGATTCCAAAAGGGGATTTTCCAAGTGAAAAAAAATTGAAAGAAATCTCAGATTACTATGCTGATGATTGGGAAAAGATAAAGCTTTATGTAAAAGAATAAACTATTTATACCCTACAAATTGAACTAAGCAAGCTTCACCATCGTGGTATTTGCCTTCATTTAAAATTCTGTCACTTCGGACTATTTCAATGTCATGCAAATAATAAAAATCTTCTCTCAGCTGCTCTTCATCGTATAACATTTCTTTGTCTTTTGGACCGCCAGAGTTTTTGCCAAATTGATCTTTATGAAATCCCTCCAGAATTACAATACCTCCTGGTTTAAGGGATTTTAATAGCTTTCTGTAGTATGGTCTCCGTACTTCAGGGGTTACGTGTGCAAAAATGAACGCAATTGCATCCATTGAGTCGGGTAGATAATCAACGTCAGCATATCCACCTATTGCGTAATGAATACTAACTTCATATTTTTTAGCAAGTTGAGTAGCTTTTTTGAGCCCCTCATGACTTATATCAAAAGCATAAGCTTCCCAGCCATTTCTTGCTGCATATACAGAATTTCTACCTTCTCCTTCAGCAGGAAGTAAAATTTGACCAGGTTCAAGTGAGTCAATATGCTTTTTAAAGAACTCATTTGGTTCTTCTCCATAGACAAACTCCTCTTCCGCATATCTTGTATCCCAAAAATCAGAATTCATAATACTATCTTTTTTAGAAAAAATAGTTGAAATAAATATCAAAAAGAATGACAAAAATCAAACAAGTGTGATTTACTTGATTTTATCACATTGATAATTCACAAAATTATATTTTCAAATAAATAATTATATCGATAGTATAAATTGCGAATATAGGAATAGGTGGAAATTCTCCCAACCAATGGTTTAAGTAGAATCAGAACAAATGACGTATGTTAAAAATCGTCATTCATTTGGAAAAAGCTCTCTGGGTATAGTCATAATCTCTGTTTGTCTACCATCTATATATCTTACAACTTTCCCATCAAAAAAAGCATCTTCTTCTAACATAATTCTAACCTCTTTGTCCCATTCTTCTATAAAAACAGCACAGTTTAGTTCTATTGAATAAGCAGTATTAGCATAAAGAAGATAGTCTCCCTTTCCAGGAACTCCACCTTGTTGATCCCAAAGACCAATTGTAGGTCCTGCACCATGACCCTGATAACCGATCGGATGTGTATATATGGTTCCTTTCAAACTTTCTTTTTCGCATTGATCAAGTGTTGCTTTTAAAATCTCATTACCTGTGCGTCCTGTCACGAAATTACCTGTAAGGATATTCTGAACTCTGTTTCCTTTCTTAAAAGCATCTGATAAATACTTTGGAACTACTTTTTCACCGGGTTTTAAAACATACGCATGTTGTTGGGTATCTGTATTTAATCTCAAATAGGTAATACCAAAATCTACATGTAATAAATCACCAGGCTGGACTAGTTCCTCAGTCGGTCTGTCGGAAAATGATCGTTCATGTTCTTTCGATTCGGGGTCTTTTCTTTGAATGGAAACCGAAGGATGGAACCAGGCTGTAAATCCGAGTTCACGAATTCTATCCCTATACCACCAAACGATATCGTCAGTTGTAGTAATTCCAGGTTGAATAACTTTTTCGGAAAATCCTTCTGCAATAATCTGATGAGCAAGTCTCACAATATTTTGATAAACTACCATCTCTGACTCAGTCCTTGTTTCCAGCCATCCGATTGCAAGATCTTCCGCTCCAACTAGTCGTCCAACATATTTTTTTGAAAGGTTTTCTTTTAACATGTTGTAGTGGGTGGCCACAAGTCCATCCGCCAGACCAAAATCATCCGACATATTTATTCCTATTTTTTTCGGATCCTTTTCTTCTATAAATTCAGCCAAAGCTTTCCATTGATCAGGTTGAGTCTCCTTATCCCAGACTTTTTTGAATAAATCTCCCACTCCGTATCTGGCCATTGCATAGGTTTCAACAGGCGAATTTTCATCTTTTTGATAGATAATAAGAATAGTGGTTCTTCTTGCAGACTGCCAGGTAGATGGTAAAAAGGTCTTAAGCACAGGATCTTCATTATATTCCCTGGAGATAATCAACCACATATCTATCCCGGTTCGCTGCATGAGCATCGGCAGTATTTTTTCAACTCGTTCATTTAACCAGCTATCAATTACTTCTGCTCGTTCTCTCATGTTGAGAACTTTTGGAGTATATGGGTTTTGTGCTTTTAAATAACTAAGGCAGAATAGAAAAATTAATGTGTAAAAAACCTTCTTCATACGTGTATATTTTTCATTAAAATACAAATAAGCTGTTAAGGTAAAATATAAAATAGTATAGATGGTCACATGATTTGATTAATCAATTTGAACACTATTATTCTTGTTGAATTTTAATCATTAAATTAAATCTCAAATCATTATCGGGATGAGAACGAATATTTTATTTTTTCTTTTTTTATATACAATTCGAGCTTTGGGTCAGGATAATTTTCAATTGGTAATTCCAACAGGTCATACGAAAGCCGTCCAGGAAATTTCAATATCTGATGATGAAAAATTACTTGCATCCATTGCTTTTGAGCCGGACATTTTTATTTGGGATGTAGAGACCAAGCAAATCATTTCCCGATTAAAAGCACATAATGACCGTATTTCTTCCATAAAATTCCATGATGATAAGATTATAAGTCTTGGAATGGATGGGCTTTTAATTTTCTGGAACCTGAATAGCTGGTCTGTAGCAAGCACCTATCAACATGAAAATTCGTGGGCTGGAATGGAGATAGGGGAAGAAATTTATGCCTTTGATACGAAAGGTGGGATTTACAAATTTGATCTGGGTACTGGAGCATTACTAGACTCATTGGTCACTGGCTTAAATATTACTTCAATTTTTATTAATGATGATAGATTATTTGCAGGGACTAAAAATGGTACAATACAGGTAGTTGAATTGAACAATCTACAGCTAGATGATCCTGTAAATATTTCGGAGTTTCAGATTAATAAAATGATCCAATACAAGGGTCAGGTAATTGTGGCTCTTCAAAATGGTGAAATTTCTATTTTGGGACCAAATCTGGAAGAAGTAAATAGGATAAAGGCTATGGATCTACGAGTGTATGATCTGGCGATTTCAGGAGATACTCTTTATTGTTCAGGAAGAGATAATGAGCAACCAATAAAAATATTCGATTTGAATGACCTGAATCAAATTGAAATTCCAATTGACTATGGTGCCAATACAACAGAACAATTAAAACTGGGCGTCAGGGACATCAGCTTACAGAAAAATGGTAAGCTGGCTTATTCATTACCAAACGGGTCAATTGGATATATAAATCATGAAACAAAGGAAACAGAATTTCTCAAAGGTTACGCTAAGCCAATTCTAAAATCAAAAATAAATGGAGATCAGTTGTTTGTACTTGCAGAAGGAGAGGAAATTAGTATGACAGATTTGTCAGGAAAGAATCCGCAGAAATTAATATCACCATTCGGAAAAGACATACAAAGCTTTGATGTCAATGAAGCAGGTAATTTACTGGTAGCCAAAAAGGAAGATAAACTTTTGATTTATGATTTGGTAAGTCAAACGATTAAAAAAGAATATGAGTATAAATCAGACTATCCGAATTTTGATATTTCGTTCGATCCGGGCGGGAAATATGTGATCTTAAAAAAAGAATCATCCTCAATAGAACTTCTTGATATTGAAAATGGAAAAAGTATTAAGGTCAAAGCAGATTTTAGTTTCAATTACGATTTCAATGTATTCGGTGATAAGTTCTTTGTTCAGTACAACAAAGGATTGAAAATTCTAAATGCCCCTAAGTTTAAAAAGGGTATAGAAATCTCAAATGCAGAGATCTTGGATTTCACATTGTCAGAAAACAAAATTTACATTCTAAAAAAAGACAAGAATACCATTGCTGTTTATGACTTTAATGGAAAACAATTAGACCAATTTTCAATAGCAGGACTCAATAGTGATAAAATATTTATATCAGATAAAGAAGAGAGGTTATTTGGAACGAAAGTATCGATTGATTCCAAAGATGCCAGTCGTAATTTTCCAATTAAAATTGTTGATTTATCAAATAAGGAATTGTCTGGAAATTTAGTTGGTCATGACAGTTTTGTTAGAAACATTAAATCTTTCAAAAACGATAATTATTATTTTTCCAGTTCATCAGACGGGTCGCTAAATATCTATGATAAAGATTCTCAGTTTGAATAGTTAGGAAAAATTATTCCCATGAGTGAGGTCGGTTTTGTTGTGATCACTCCAAATGGAAATTACGACGCAACTCCAAAGGCAATGGAAACGCTTAATTTTATTAAAAAAGGGAAACGGTATAATATCCAACAATTTAAATCCTCATTTTATGAACCAAATTTGCTTCCAAGGTTGCTGGGCTATATAGATAACCCGATTCCGAATAAAAACTTCAATGAAATTCCTGATCACCCGGAAATGAAAATCCAGCATCCTAATCTAAATGATGGTTTATTGGGAGTTACTTTGTCTGATAAAGGAGGAGGAGTAGGAAGAGTTGTAATAATCATTAATGGCAAGGAAATAAACAGAAATGCTCGTGAAGTACCAAGTGAGAGTGGAACAGTTGAATTTAATTATCAAATAGCTGGTCATCCCTACCTATTGGGAGATAAGATTAACACTGTTACCATAAAAGCTTATAATGTTGATGGAACTCTAAGTACACCTGAAAAAAATATTTTCGTTTTTCCGGATAATGTCACAGATAAAAAAGTAGAACCAAAGTTATATGCCCTGGTAGTTGGGTCATCAGATTACGAAGGGGAGGAGTTAGATTTAAACTATGCAGCAAAAGATGCCAATGACTTTGCTGAAGCTCTCAAAATAAGTGCATTCAATCAATTTGGAAAAGAAAATGTGAATCTTACAGTGCTCACTACTGAAAACATGAAATCACAATGGCCTTTTAAAAATAAGATAGATTCAGTTTTTTCGGCTTACGGTAAAGAAGCCAATGCGAATGATTATTTGCTTGTGTATATGTCAGGTCATGGCTTGAATGAAGAGGATTTTTATTATATGACTCCTGAAGCATCCAGTCAGGAAATAAGTGATGAAACGCTTTCAGCATCAATATCCAGCATTGAACTTACTGAAATGATTAATCGTGTTGCTGCTTTAAATCAAATTCTAATATTAGACGCTTGTCATAGCGGAAGATTTGCGAATGAGCTTATGCAATTTGAGGGGACAAAACCTATGGATGCCAATCAGATTAAAGCATTAGAAAAGATGAAAGATCGTACAGGTCTTTATGTTCTGGCAGGTTCAAAAGCGGATGCTGTAAGTTATGAGGCGTCGATTTATGAACAGGGCTTATTGACTTATTCTATTTTATTTGGGATGAAAGGTGCTGCTTTAGGTCCGGACAGAGAAGTGGATATCATGGATTTATTTCAGTTTGTTTATGAGAAAGTTCCTGAGCTGGCGGGGGATATCGGAGGTATTCAAAAACCTGAATTGAGGTATCCAAACAATGCAACGTCATTTACCATTGGAAAATTATCAGAAGAGGACACCAGAAAAATTGATATTGTTGAAGCAAAGCCAATTTTGATTCAGTCAAGTATACAGGAGGAATCAAACCTCTCGGACCCTTTAAGTATATCTTCCAAAATAGATAAGGCACTACGTGAAATGAGTGATCGTGATCGGAAATTTGTATTTGTCGATAAAAATGAATTTTCAGGTTCTTACCGAATTTGGGGAAGATATAAATATGAGGATGATCAAATAAAAATGCAGATAAAACTATATAAAGGAAATGTGATCATATCCTCATTTCAGAAAAATGGATATAGTTCAAAAGCAATAATTGACGAAATCCTAATTAAATTGGTAAACTACATTAATTAGCCTGTACATCTGATGCAGTTACTTCCTGTAGCAGATTCACAATCTGATTGGGTTTCATAACATGCACCACCACTTGCAGGGGAAAAAGGAGTATCGTCCGAACATCTGTCACAAGCAAGCGCATCATCTTCACATGAAATCAAAAATAAGGAAGAACAAAGCAGAGCAGTACTAAATAAAAATGTAAACTTTTTTCTGATCTTTTTCATAATCACAGCATTCATAGGTACACAGGTAATTTACTAAACTTATGAATTAATTTGAAGCACCTACTTTATTTTAATATTGTAAAGGTCAAGTCTTCTATCTTTCAGATTGCGTACACTTCCAAACTCATGCAATTCTTTTAATAACTCAAGGTCAACGTCTCCAATTATTGTCATTTCAGTGTTGGGTGTTGCTTCTGCTTTAATAGCATTAGTTGGGAAAGCAAAATCAGATGGAGTAAAGATTGCACTTTGCGCATACTGAATATCCATGTTGTTTACTTTGGGTAGGTTTCCAATTACACCAGCAATGGCTACGTAGCATTCATTTTCGATGGCTCTTGCCTGTGCACAGTATCTTACCCTGTTGTATCCATTTTGAGTATCAGTCAAAAATGGAACGAACAGAATATCCATTTCCTGTTCTGCATATATTCTGGCCAGTTCCGGAAACTCGACATCGTAACAAATCAATATTCCAATTTTACCACTGTCTGTTTCCATTATTTTAATCTTATTACCTCCGGACATTCCCCAATCACTTACTTCGGAAGGTGTGATATGAATTTTTTCATATTTATCCCAGCTGCCATCTCTTCGACACAGATACGAAACATTATAGAGTTTTTCATTTCTGATCAAAGGCATACTTCCAGTGATAATATTGACATTATATGAAACTGAAAACTCCATAAATTTTGATAGAAGGGGCTCGGTATATTTTGCAAGACCCCTTATTGCCTCAGCAGGACCCAGATGATTAAATTCAGCCATGAGTGGAGCATTAAAAAGCTCTGGAAAAAGAATGAAATCAGATTGGTAATCGCTCACAGCATCTACAAAGTATTCTATTTGCTCTACAAGGCTATCAAAAGATTTGAAAGCTCTTTGTTGCCACTGAACCAGTCCAATTCTAACATAAGACCTTGGGGCATTGATCAATTTTTCATTCTCCTGGTAATATATATTGTTCCATTCCAGCAGAGTTGCATAATCCTTTGATTCAAAATCACCAGGAAGGTAATCTTTCAGGATTTTTCTCACATGGAAATCGTTTGACAACTGAAAGTTAAGAATAGGATCATAAATCTGTTTATCTCGTACCTTATTGAGATATTGTCTGGGAGATATTTCAGAAGCATATTTTGAATACTCAGGAATCCGTCCACCTGCAATAATTGCTCGTAGGTTTAAATGTTCACATAATTCTTTCCTTGCATCATATAATCTTCTGCCTAAACGCAGTCCTCTGTATTCCGGATGAACAAAAATATCTATTCCATAAAGTACATCCCCATTTATAGTATGGGTATTGAAAGTATTATTTCCAATGATTTCCATATAGGTATGGTTATCACCGTACTTTTTGTAATCCACAATAATGGAAAGAGCACTGGCTACAACTTTTCCATCAACTTCTATGCAAAGCTGTCCTTCAGGAAAAAGTTTGAGTAAAATTTTAATTTCAGATTTTTCCCAAAATGAATCCCGCAATGAGCTGTAGGAGAGCTCCATTGACTCTTTTAGATCTTTATAATCTGAAAGTTTTAGATTTCTTAGGCTAATATTTGGTTTTTTCTGCGTTTGACTTGTCGTGTCCTGTGCTTTTTCCATTTTCGGATGTTTTTTCAATACAATAAAGGAGCTTATGAAAATCTACGTATTCCTTTTTATAACTTTGTAACAAAATTCAAATTAATGAAATACTTTAATTCAATTATTGATACAATTGGTGACACCCCATTAGTTAAACTAAATAAAGTTACAGAAGGAATTCAAGGTACTGTTTTTGCAAAAGTAGAATATTTTAATCCAGGAAATTCAGTAAAAGACAGGATAGCCTTAAAAATGATAGAAGATGCAGAGAAAAAGGGAATTCTGAAGCCTGGGGGAACCATTATAGAAGGGACATCAGGTAATACCGGAATGGGTCTTGCCTTGGTTGCTGCCAGTAAAGGTTATAAATGTCTTTTTACTCTGGCAGATAAGCAATCTCAGGAGAAAATTGATATTTTGAGAGCAGTAGGAGCGGAAGTAATTGTTTGCCCTACCAATGTTCCCCCTGATCACCCTGAATCTTACTATTCAGTTGCTAAAAGAAAGAATAAGGAAATTCCAAATTCCTTTTACCCAAATCAATATGATAATTTGTCAAACACCCAGGCACATTATGAAACAACAGGACCCGAAATCTGGAGAGATACAGATGGTAAGATAGACGTATATGCTGCCGGTATGGGAACCGGAGGTACTATTAGTGGTACATCAAAATATTTAAAGGAACAGAATCCTGACGTTATAACAGTCGGGATAGATACATATGGCTCTGTTTTCAAAAAGTTCAAGGAAACCGGTGTATTTGATGAAAAGGAAGTTTACCCATATCTAACTGAGGGAATAGGAGAAGACATTTTACCTCAAAATGTAGATTTTGACAAAATTGATCATATTGTAAAGGTGACTGATAAAGATGGAGCGATCATGACCCGGAAACTTGCACGTGAAGAAGGTCTATTTGTGGGATGGTCATGCGGTTCAGCTGCATATGGTGCATTAGAGTGGGCAAAAGAAAATTTGAAAAAGGATCAGATCATGGTGATCATCTTACCTGATCATGGTACTCGTTATCTGGGTAAAGTTTACAATGATATCTGGATGAAGGATCATGGTTTTATCGAATCGCAAAAATTCGCAAGTGCAAAAGACATTATTGAATTCAGAAACGGAAATTCTGAATTGGTTACTATTCAGAAAGATACCAACCTTGGAGATGCTATTTTATTAATGAATAAAAAAGGCATAGATCAGATTCCAGTTATTGATGGAAACGAATTTGTAGGAAGTTTAAGTGATACAAAAGTTCTTCAAAGTCTTATTGATAATCCTGAATTGAGGTCAAAACCAGTTTCGGACATCATGGATCCGTCTTTCCAATTTGTAGGAATGGATAATACACTGGATGTACTTTCTTCGCTTATTAATAAAGAAAATAAAGCACTTCTGGTAAGAGATGCTCATAATGAAGTTCACATCATTACTCAGAGTGATCTTTTGATGGCTTTATCCAATTGATTATATTTGATTATTAGTTAATAAATTTTAAACTCTTTGCTTGCAATCCCTCCGATTTTGATCGGAGGGTTTTTTATATGGGGCCAATTGGAATATTTGATTCAGGATATGGTGGATTGACCGTATTGAAAGCGATACGGGAAATATTACCAAATTATGATTTCCTTTATTTAGGAGATAATGCCCGTACACCATATGGTACCAGGTCTTACCAAACGGTATATGAATATACTCTTGAAGGAGTAAAATATCTTTTTAATCATGGTTGCCATCTGGTGATTCTGGCTTGTAATACCGCATCAGCAAAAGCTTTACGGACAATCCAGCAAAAGGATTTGCCTAATCTAGATCCGGAAAGAAGGGTTTTGGGGGTAATCAGACCTACAACGGAAACAATAGGTCAACATACTAAATCGGGAGAAATTGGAATCTTTGCAACTTCCGGTACTGTAAATTCCGGTTCTTATTCTATTGAAGTCAAAAAGTTCTTTCCTGGCATTCAGGTGCATATGGAGGCTTGTCCGATGTGGGTGCCTCTTGCAGAGAACAATGAGATAAATAATGAGGGGGCTGATTTTTTTATAAAAAAACATGTAGATCAGATATTCAAAAAATCAGAAAGTATAGATGCGATTCTTTTAGGATGTACCCATTATCCTCTTTTGTCAGGAACGATCAGAAAATTTGTACCGGAAAATGTTAAAGTTATTTCTCAAGGTCCAATTGTGGCAGAAAGACTCACAGACTATTTAATTAGACACCCGGAAATAGAGGAAAAATGCTCTAAAGAAAGTTCAATCAGTTTTTTGACCACAGATAGTGCCGAAAAATTTGATGAGGTTGGAAGTGTCTTTTTCGGAGATGAAATCAATTCATCACAAATACATTATTGATTAGGCAGCTATTTCAGAGATGCTTTCAACCTCTTTGAAATTGATTTTTATACCTACTATGTCAGCAAAATCCTCTCCTGTTTCAAACATGTCGTCGTCATCAGTTTCATATACCCAGTCAATTTTCATTTTGCGACCTTTGATTTTGTAAGCTTTTAGCTTTTTAAGAATCTCAAAGATGCACTTGGAGGAGCTGGTATTAAAATATTCGAAAATGAAACGGATATAAAGCGCATTGTTTTCTTCGAAAAACTCATCTATAGCATTTTGGATCTGCTGATAAAATTGTAATGCGTTTTCCGGACTGGATCTGCCTTTGATTTGTAATACTCGTTTTTTTGAACTCAGTATGACCTCTGGTGTTAATCTGGTACGTTCAATATAAAGCGAATTCATATAATAGGCTGTTCAGTTGTGGTTATTCGACAATACAAAAGTTATCAATTATTATAAGATTAAAGAATGTACGTGTATGAGCGTAAATATTTCGAGTTAGAACAGAATTTAATATTAGTCAGTTGTGTTTATTTCTGTTAATAGATATATCAATAAGTTTTTGAACTAGTTATTAACTTCGCTGCTAACAAATATCAGATTACAAGGTTCTGAATAGGTAATGATTACATTTTTATTTTTCCTTCCCTTCATTTTGGTCTTTACGCTGTTTGCGGTATATGCAGAGAGGAAGGTCTCTGCTTTTATGCAAAGCAGAATTGGACCCATGGAAACCGGGCCGAAAGGAATCTTGCAGACATTTGCTGATATATTAAAAATGCTCCAGAAAGAGAATATTGTTCCGGCGGCAGCAGACAACCTGCTATTTATGATTGCTCCAATAGTTGTTTTTACAGCAATTTTTGCTGGTTTTAGTGTTCTGCCACTCAATGAACTATGGGGAGGTCCAATTTTGGATGTGGGATTATTTTTTTTGCTGGCAATTGTGTCCCTGGATGTTATGGGTATACTGATGGCAGGTTGGGGCTCAAATAATAAATTTTCAACTTATGGAGCCTTCAGGTCAGTGGCACAAATAGTATCTTATGAGATACCTTTGGGTATAAGTGTTTTGTGTGTTATTGTTTTAACTCAAACTTTGAATATCCAGGAGATCATACTCAATCAGGGAACCAACTCTGCTCGGGATATTTACTTATTCGGTTTAAAAAGTACCGGAGTTAAAGTTACGGAAGTAGGAGGGTTTTTAACCTGGAACATAATGCAGAACCCATTTCTTTGGTTTGTTCTTTTAATATTCTTTATTTCAGGTCTAGCAGAATCAAATAGGGCACCCTTTGATCTTCCAGAGTCTGAGTCTGAGATTATTGGGGGATATCATACCGAATATTCAGGCTTCAGATGGGGTATTTTTATGCTGTCTGAATATGGAATGATGCTACTCATCTCAATGCTGGCCTCAATTTTATTTTTTGGAGGATGGCAAACAATCCTTCCGAATATTGGAAACTTACAACTGGCTGAGTGGACTTCAGGGCCTATTTGGGGGACATTTTGGTTACTTTCTAAATCAATGGTATTTGTTTTTATTCAAATGTGGGTAAGGTGGACTTTTCCAAGGTTACGAGTTGATCAGCTTATGACATTATCCTGGAAATATCTTACGCCTGCTAGTATTCTTTTGTTATTTGTTTCTGGTATTTGGAAATTACTTTCAATATGAGCAACTACTGGTCAAATATTAAAAATAGTGTTCAGACTTTAAGTAATGGGATGAAACTTACTTTCCAGCATTTATGGGATGCTAGAAATCATCGTGAACCAGTTGGCGTCGAAGAGGATAGCTATTTTGAGCAGAAAGATGGCATAATGACCCTCGAATATCCACATGAATCAATTCCTGTTCCGGATAATGGAAGATACAGATTGCATAATGAAATTGAGGATTGTATTGTCTGCGATAAATGCGCAAAAATATGTCCGGTCAATTGTATTGATATTGAACCCATAAAGGCTGCGGAATCATTTGGAAATACATCTGATGGTACACCGAAAAGAATATATGCTGCAAAGTTTGATATTGACATGGCTAAATGCTGTTTTTGTGGTCTTTGTACTACAGTATGTCCTACTGAGTGTCTTACAATGACCAAGACTTATGATTTTTCTGAATATGATGTAAGAAACCACAATTATGCCTTTTCGGAAATGACACCTTTAGAAATTCTTGAAAAGAAAAAAGTTGAGGAGGAACTACTTGAAAAGAAAAAATCAGATGCTGTCCAAAAAGATAGCGGTGGAGTTGTAAAGCCAAAAGCAGTGCCAAAAAAACCTGGTGCTGTAAAACCTGTTTTCAAGCCCAGACCTATGATTAAGAAACCACCTGAAAAAGATGATAATGAGTAGCCTGGAAATCGTTTTTTATTTTTTTGTAGGTCTCAGTGGCTTATCTGCTGTTCTAATGACTTTTACAAATAATGTATTCAGAGCTGCATTTCTATTGTTGATATGTCTGGTTTCAGTAGCCGGTATCTATGTAAGTCTTCAGGCAAATTTATTAGCAGTTGTGCAGTTGCTAGTATATGCCGGGGGAGTTGTAGTGCTATTGTCATTTGGGATTATGTTGTCGAATAGATCAAGGACGGGAATAATTATGAGTGAAAATCACCTAATAATACCCGGACTATTATCTGGTTTGGGGTTTTTCATTTATTTCCTGCTGAATATAGAACGGGGTGAAATTGAATATGCAGCTTATTCATCAACTGTAAAAGATATAGGAGAGGCTTTTATGACTGATTACTTATTATTATTCGAAGTAATTGGATTTCTGTTATTGGTTGTGTTGATAGGTGCATCTTTATATTCCGGAACTTCATCAAAACATCAATTCTATGATTGAGAGTGGCTTATATCTGGGGGCATTTTTATTCGCTGTCGGCTTAATGATCATAATTATTAAAAAGAATGCAATCTTTGCATTGATGGGGATTGAACTTATTTTAAATGCGGCAAATATCAATCTTATAATTTTTTCAAGAGTACATGCTTCAATGGAAGGTGAAATTGCTGCAATTTTTAGTGTTGTATTAGCAGCAGCTGAAGCAGCAATAGCACTTAGCATTGTAATTCTTCTTATCAAAAAATATAAATCCAGTGATTTGGATATCATTGATGAATTAAAATATTGAATCCAACCTATTACATATTAATAATTGTATTGATACTTCCTTTGATAGGTGGTTTGTTGGCATATTTAATTTCATCAAAAAACTCCATTTATCTGTCTGTATTCAGTGTCTTGGTTTCATTTGCTATATCCGTTTATTTGATTTTTGCTACAGCAGATAATTCATTGTTAATCAAATTTGAATGGTTACCTACAGTGAGTTTAGGCTGGTATGTCGACCGGGTGAGTGCCAGCTTGCTAAGTCTTGTACTATTTATTTCATTGATGGTGCATTTGTTTTCCCTGACCTACATGGAGTTTGATCCGGGTAAGAAAAGGTATTTTGTATTTCTCGGGTTTTTCACTTTTTCCATGTTAGGATTGTTGGTTTCAGATCATGTTATCCTATTATTTATTTTTTGGGAATTGGTAGGTTTTTCTTCCTATCTCTTAATTGGTTTTTGGTTTAGGGATACTGAAAAATCCTTTTCATCGCGGTATGCATTCATTACAAATAGGATTGCTGATGCCGGATTTTTAATGGCAGTGTGTTTGATTGTCAATTATTCACAGACACCATTCATTTCAGAGCTATCCAGTGGTGTTTTCACTTCCAATACTTCTTTGTTGATAGGCGTTGGACTACTTATAGGAGCTTTTGGGAAATCAGCTCAATTTCCATTCTACACATGGCTTCCCAGAGCGATGGCGGGTCCAACACCTGTTTCAGCATTAATTCATGCAGCAACAATGGTAACAGCCGGAGTGTATCTACTTATAAGGGTTTTTCCGGTATTGGAACCAGTCCATTTGGATGTACTTACATTAGTGGGGTCCCTGACAGCTTTAATTGCTGCTTTATCGGCTTTGTTTCAGAATGATATTAAGAAAGTTTTAGCGTATTCAACTGTTTCTCAACTTGGATATATGGTATATGGAGTAGGAGTTGGTGCACCGGAATTTGCCTTTTTTCATTTATGGACTCATGCATTTTTCAAAGCAGGTCTTTTTTTATCAGCTGGTAGTATTATTCATTTTCTGCATCATTTTGAATCTGTTGAAGATGTTCAGGATATGCGTAACATGGGAGGTTTAAGAAGAGTATTCCCCAATACATTTCTGGTATTTTCTTTATGTATGCTCTCGCTTACAGGACTTCCATTTTTTACAGGTTTTCTTTCGAAAGAAGCAATTTTACTTTCCGGGTTTTCGGGTTTTGAAACAAACTGGAACTGGGTAAACACTTTAAGTTTTTCGGGAGTTTTATTCTCTATTTTTCTGACAGCATTTTATATGTTCAGGCAATATTTTCTTATATTTTTTGGAATCAACCGATCTAATATTGGGATTGAAAAAAGAGTTAAAGAACCTGTTTTTACGATTGTAACACCTATATTTCTTCTTGCATTAGGTTCTATTTGGATCTTTTATTCATTAAACCCATTAGGACATAGCTTTCAATTTGTGGATTTTATTTTTGAGAGAAAAGCTGATCCAGGTTTTAGCTCTCTTCTTTTCACATTTCTTACAATTGCTTTTACAATAGCAGGTATCGTACTTTCCTACATTTTATATCTGAAAAATTCTAAACTATATGATGAATACGTTCCTAAATTGATTTTAAATATTTCGAGGAAATCATTTTATCTGGATAATTTTTATATCTCAACAGTTTCGAAAGGCTTTTTAATAGTATCTGTGTTTTCTTATTCGATAGACAAAAAGGTAATAGATTATTTGCTGGATAAAGCGGCAATCGCATTTATTGTGTTTTCTAAATTGACAGATTTAGCTGATAAATTATTAGTAGATGGTTTTGTAAAGCTTACAAGCTATTTGTCAAATTTATCAAGCAAAATATTGGCCAGTTTTAATGCTCAGAGAGTTCAACTCCATGTGTTTTGGTTGATCATGGGTGTACTTATTTTAATATATATACTAAATTGATATAAATGTTGGATTATCTATTATCCATTTTAGTTTTTACTCCACTTGTAGGGGCGATTTTATTGTTACTTATGCCTGGAATCGATCAGGGTATTATCAAGAGAATTGCTCTAACTTTTATGTTGCTTGAATTGCTGGCAACTATTATTTTGATTTTAAATTTCAATGCGATTTCCTATGATGGAATTGAAGCAAGCTATCTGCTCGAAGAAAAAGTAAACTGGATTAATTTTCAGTTATCAGACAAGTACGTTTTTAATATTTATTACCACTTAGGAATAGATGGAATTAGTTATCCGTTGGTACTACTTTCCTCTTTTATCTTAATGATAGGAGTGCTTGCTTCATGGCATATCAATAAGCAGGTGAAAGGATATTTTGTCTTGTACCTGATACTTGCTTCAAGTATTCAGGGATGTTTTCTGGCGTTAGATTTCTTTCTATTCTATGTGTTTTTCGAGTTGATGTTGCTTCCAATGTTTTTCCTAATTGGTATTTGGGGAGGTGAAAGAAGATCCTATGCATCTATCAAGTTTTTTATCTACACTCTTTTAGGTTCATTGATGATTTTAGCGGTAATGATTTCTCTGTACCTTTCTGTGAAAGATCCCGGTTTATCAGGTGCGGAAACAGTCGTCAGGACATTCGATATCCCCTATATGATGGATATTTCAAACTATATAGAGGACTCACTTTTACATCCAGACAATACCAGAACTTTTTTAGGATGGGACTTCAGAAGCATTGCCTTTATCTTATTATTGACAGGGTTTTTAATAAAACTTCCTTCAGTTCCGGTTCATACCTGGTTGCCAGACGCACATGTAGAAGCTCCTACAGCAATTTCAGTTATATTGGCTGCATTACTACTTAAAGTTGGGGGATATGGACTTTACAGAATAGTATTTTTACTATTTCCGGATGGGGCAATTCAATTTTCTTATTTAGTAGGTCTTTTGGGTGTTGTATCCATTGTATATGGGGGTCTTAATGCAGTAGCTCAAAGGGATTTTAAGAGGCTAATTGCATACAGTTCCGTATCACATATGGGTTTTGTGCTTGTTGGTTTAGCATCACTTTCATTTGAAGGTGTTGTTGGGGGACATTTTCAAATGGTTTCGCACGGACTGATATCAGCAGGTCTCTTTTTAGTGGTTGGAGTCATATATGACCGAATACATGATAGAAGAATAGAAAACTTCAGCGGTCTGGCTTCAAAATATCCGGGTTATACTTTTGTTGTTGTTGTTTTGTTTTTCGCTTCTTTAGGATTGCCTGGTTTTTCAGGTTTCGTAGGAGAGCTACTAGTCTTAATTGGGGCATTTTCTGCTCCAAGTAGTCAACTCAGTGATGTTACTTTCTGGATGGCGATCCTTGCTATATCAGGAATAATAATCTCAGCTGTGTATTATTTATGGACACTTCAGCGAATGTTTTTTGGTGATTTCTGGATGCGAAAGAAAGAATGGACTGAACTTTTTAATGATTTAAGTAGAAGGGAGTGGTTAATGTTTATTCCACTAATGCTATTTATTCTTTTGTTGGGCATTTTTCCGGGTATTTTGCTAGATCCTATCGACACATCTTTTCAGCATTTCGTCGAATATGTTCAGGTTGTTGGTTCAAGTTATTTAAACTATTAAAGATTGGAATTAGCAGATAAGCTATCGGAAATTTTAGGCAGTTTTGAAGGACTGCTGTCTGAGCTTGTTCTCATAACAGGAGCTATAGCCTTAATTATTGCCGGTCTTATAACCCAATTAAGATATTTACTCCACCTATTGTACGTCGCAATAATTATTTTAAGTTTAGTTTTTCTTCAGGGTCCTTTAGGAATATATTTCTTCGATCAGCTAGAGTCTGATACTGTCAGTTTATTCCTGAAGTTTCTATTGGGATCTACTGCAATTTTAATAAGCTTTTATAGGTATGATGTTAATCATAAATCCGAGTTTTATTTCTTATTACTTTCGGTTCTCAGCGGTTCATTTTTATTAGTTTCTGCACATCATTTTTTAGTTCTCTATGTAGCTATAGAGCTTACAAGCTATGGATCCTATTTTCTCACCGGAATAAAGTTTTCCAAAAAAGCTATTGAAGGTACTTTTCGATATTATTTATATGGTGCAGTGAGTTCGGCGGTAATATTGTATGGTATCTCGTTATACTTTGGAGATACAGGAACCTTTTTTTTGACATCAACTAGTTCAAAGATGGGTGAATTGGGCGTGATGTTGATAATGGTTGGCTTATTGTTCAAGACCTCGGTTGCTCCATTTCATATCTGGGCACCTTCTGCGTATCAGGTTGCACCTTCTCCGGTAGTAGGTTTTTTTAGTGTGGTGCCGAAACTTGCGGGATTCGGAGCAATTTATCATTTAGCTAAATATTCCATGATTTCAGGTTTGGTAAATATTTTGATGGTAGTTGCGGTGATTTCAGTTGTCTGGGGAACTTTTGCAGCGATAAGGCAAACAAACGTCAAACGATTACTGGCATACGGAGCTATAGCTAATTCTGGTTTGATCCTGCCATTGGTTTTGGTAGATGTTCAATATATGACTAATGCATTTTTCTTTTTTGCTGCAATTTATGCTTTAATGAATATCAGTATTTTTTACCTGGTTTCTTTATTTGAAAAGGATAATCCCAACCTAAAAATCAATGATTTTGCTGGTATGAATACAATCTATCCTGCCATTGGAGTGTCTTATTTAATAATTCTAATTGCGCTTATAGGATTACCTCCTACTGCAGGATTTACAGCTAAACTCATCCTTTTTTCCGGAGTATGGGAGTATTTTCAACAACAGGGTAACATTGTTTGGGTCGTTTTTTTCATAGTAGGGATTTTATCTAGTGTTATTTCTTTGTATTACTATCTAAGAATACCCTATTTTTTCTTTTTAAAAAAAGGGGAAGCTCATTCAGCGGGAATTACACAGGTTCAGGTACTTTTTGCAATTATTTTTGCAGCTGTCATGTTAATCCTATTCATTCACCCTAATATTGTAGATAATTTTGTATATCCATTTGAATAATATCTATCAATATGAGTGATTCCATCAAACACGAATGCGGAATAGCTTTTCTTAGACTTCGCAAACCGCTCCAACATTATATTGAGAAATATGGAACTCCTACCTATGCAGTGAGCAAGATGTATCTTCTGATGCAAAAGCAACATAACAGAGGTCAGGATGGGGTTGGAGTGGCTAATATAAAGGTAGATATGCCTGCAGGTTACAGATACATTAGCAGGTACCGTACGATTGAAAACCAGCCCATTGATGATATATTCAATAAAGTAGGGAAGAAATTCAGAAAGGCTCAAAAAGATGGGAAAGAGAATTATTTAAATGCGGAATGGCTAAGAGAAAATTACGCTTTTACCGGCGAATTATGGCTTGGGCATCTGAGATACGGTACACACGGAAAAAATAATATTGAAAGTTGTCATCCATTTCTAAGGCAAAACAATTGGCGTAGTAGAAATTTGGTGGTAGCAGGAAACTTTAACATGACCAACGTTGATCAATTATTTGGAAAGTTGGTAGAATTAGGTCAGCATCCAAAAGAGAAAGTGGATACCGTCACAGTAATGGAGAAAATAGGTCACTTCCTGGATGATGAAAATCAACTAATCTTCGACAAATACAAGAATAAGTTTTCAAATGAAGAGATCACGTATCTAATAGAGCAGGAGATTGATCTTCAGAGAGTTCTGCAAAGATCTTTCAAAGATTTTGATGGAGGCTACACAATTGCAGGACTTACCGGGTATGGTGCATCATTTGTAGCAAGGGATCCTGCTGGTATCAGACCTGCTTATTACTATGTTGATGATGAAGTAGTAGTCGTTGCTTCAGAAAAACCGGCAATTAAAACAGCTTTCGGATGTGAATATGAAGAAATAAAGGAAATCAAGCCTGCTCATGCTTTAATTATAAATAAGGATGGAAGTTTTTCAGAAAAGCAGTTTATCGATAAACTGGAGAAAAAATCATGTTCTTTTGAAAGAATATATTTTTCAAGAGGAACAGACCCTGATATTTACAATGAAAGAAGAAAGCTTGGGGAACTCTTAATTCCTCAAGTACTAAAAGCAATCAATTTTGATTTAAAGAATACTGTTTTCTCCTACATTCCAAATACAGCAGAAACCTCATTTCTTGGTATTATGGGAGGGGTTGAAAAATACCTGATTCAAAAGCGCAAAGAAATAATTCTTGATCAAAAACCAACCAGTGATTCTATAGAAGACATTTTGGCTTTTAGACCAAGGGTGGAGAAACTCGTTTTGAAAGATGCCAAGTTACGGACATTCATAACGGATGATGAGCATAGGGATGATTTGGTAGCACACGTTTATGATACTACCTACGAGGTGATTCAGAAGCATCGGGATACATTGGTTGTGATAGATGATAGTATTGTGAGAGGGACAACTTTAGAGAAATCCATTTTAACTCTTTTGGACCGACTGGAGCCAAAGAAAATTGTGATTGTTTCATCTGCACCTCAGATTCGATTCCCGGATTGCTATGGAATTGACATGAGTAAAATGAAAGATTTTATTGCTTTCAGAGCAGCTCTTGCACTTCTGGAAGAACATGGAAAAGAGTATCTTTTGGATGAAGTTTATGAAAAATGTATAGCAGCTGCTGATGATATAGATCAGCCAAATTTTGTGAAAGAGCTGTACGATCCTTTTACTTATGACCAGGTATCAGCTAAAATATCCGAAATCGTTAAGCCAAAAAACATGAAGGCAGAACTTGAAGTAGTCTATCAGACTGTTGATAACTTACATAAAGCATGCCCGGCTCATTTGGGAGACTGGTATTTTACTGGAGACTATCCAACAAAAGGAGGAAACCGGGTCGTAAATAAAGCTTTTGCTAACTTCATGAAAGGTGTGGAAGTAAGAGCTTATTGATTTTTTAGATAACAGACCATTAACTAATATCCAGATTCTCCTTTCCTTTTACCTTGTGGTATAAAAGTGCTGCCTTAAAGCATTGTTTAATTTCTTGTTTTGGCAGTTTTTCTTCTAAATCAAATTTGATTTCCCTGTTGCCTTCATATTTAAAAATGTCAGGATAAACCTTTTTGAAGGTAGGGACCAGTTTGCTGGTGCATTTGAAGAAAACTGAAACCTGGTCCGGACTTTTTTCTTTCTAGTCCATTCTAATCGTACTACCATGTTTAGATATATAACTGGGTTCACCCCACTTCAGGGTTTCTTCTATTTCTTTCACACCATTCTCTTCAGCAACTTCAAAAACCAGGAGTTGCAGCTCAGTTAACCTCTCTTTAGCCTTTTTGGGGTATTTGCTTATAACTTCCAGAACTTGAGGGTTAGAATTTATGATCATATCAATGCTTATAGTTTAATTTGGATTATTTAAGATAATTATAATTATAGTAGATATTGTGAACCATAAATAAATTATATTGAACTAAAAATGATTCAAAATAATTATTATTGTATTCGAACATGAAATCAATTACAATACATAATCTGGATGATAAAACATCTAAACTGATTGAGGAACAATCAAGAAAATCAGGTTTAAGTCTTAATAAGACCATCAAAAACCTATTAAACCAGGCATTAGGATTAGCCCCTGAAAATAGAAATGAAGATTTTTCTGAATTTTTAGGTTTATGGTCAGAAGAGGAATTCAATCAATTTGAGAAAAACACCTCAGAATTCAACAGAATTGATGAAAGTGACTGGAACTCATGAAAATACTGGTTGATACGAATGCTTATAGTGGGCTAATGAAAGGAGATAGTAATATCCTGAGTGTTCTTAATAAATCAGATATAGTATATTTCTCTGTAATTGTGATGGGTAAATTGAAGGCCGGATTCAAAGGGGGAACTAAAGAAAAAGAAAATGAAAGTATTCTTGCAGATTTTCTGGCTAAGTCAACTGTGAGAACTATTGATGTTACAATACAGACGGCTCAAATTTTTGCCGAATTAAAACACTCTCTAAAAACTTCAGGTACACCAATTCCAATTAATGACGTTTGGATTGCTTCACATGCCATTGAAACAGGTTCACAGCTTTTAACCTATGATAAACATTTTCAACAGGTTTCTGGACTAAGGCTATACAATAGTTAGAGATATATTTGGGATAAATCTTCGTTTCAGAAAATAAAAATAGATTTTTATGTCTGATGATTATTATATCTAAGGAAGTCTATTTAATTCAGTTATATAAGAAATTATTGAAAGACTTTACACCGCGAAACTCTCTCCACAACCACAGGTCCTTGTGGCATTAGGGTTGACAAACTGAAAACCTTTGCCATTTAGTCCGTCTGAAAACTCCAATGTAGTTCCTAATAAATACAGCAGACTTTTTTTATCGACAATGATTTTGACTCCCTTGTCTTCAAATACGTCATCAGCATCAGTTATTTTATCATCAAAGTCCAGATCATACATTAAACCTGAACATCCACCACCTTTTACAGAAACTCTAACATTGAAATTTTCATTATGTCCTTCTTCTTTTCTTAGTTCTGCGATTCTCTCTTTTGCTTTATCTGTTACTAATATCATCAGGCAATTGGGTTTAATACTACACTAAATACAGTAATGTTATTTATGTCTCTTCCATAATAAAGTTTGTCTAGTGCATCATACATATTCTTAGCTCTAAAATAAGAAGTTTGCAGTTCAGTCATACCTTTTGTAGTCCACTGAATTGTAAAAGATCCTTCTTTTTCTTTATGTGTTTTTACATAATCCAGCATTTTATGCAATGCATCAGTCTTGTCAAATCCTAAAACTGATTTGAAAAGAAATGATTGATTATGTCTGGGATTGATAGTTATTAAGTCAAGTTTGACTTTTCCATCAACATTAGAATATTCAAAAACTAATTCACTGCTTTTTAAACCCAAAAAGTTTTTAATCTCATTTTGAATTTTTGCAGCTTCTATATGTATGTCTGTTCGGAATTCCATTTGAAACCTGCTAATTTGCACTTCAATCAAGACAACCTTTATGAAATCATAAAAGTTTCTTATTACGCGAAAATAACGATAATCTATTAATCATGATAAAAATAGAACATATTGGTATAGCAGTAAAGGATTTAAATAAAGTTAATAACCTTTACGAAAAATTATTTGGTAAGGCTCATTACAAAACTGAAAAAGTTGATTCTGAGCATGTTGAAACATCTTTTTTTAATATTGGAGAGTCTAAAATTGAGTTTTTGGAAGCAGACGATCCAGAAAGTGCTATTGCAAAATACATAGACAAAAAAGGTGAAGGGATTCATCATATTGCTTTTGAGGTTGAGGATATCAATAAGGAGATGGAAAGATTAAAGTCAGAAGGATTTCTTTTGATTAACAAACAACCAAAAAAAGGAGCAGACAATAAGTTGGTCTGTTTTGTTCACCCGAAATCAACAAATGGAGTTTTGGTTGAACTTTGTCAGGAGATAAAATAATTGTATGTCAGAAGAAAAAAGAACAGAAATTGGTGATCTTGGAGAGTTTGGACTTATAGAAAGGATCAGTAAAATTGTAAGTCCAACGGGCAAAGAAACAGTAAAGGGAATTGGAGATGATGCCGCTGTTTTTAGAAATACCTCTGATCAGTTATCACTTCTGAGTTCAGATATGTTGCTGGAAGGGGTTCATTTTGATCTATCATATATGCCACTCCAGCATTTAGGAGCAAAAGCTGTTGCAGTAAATGTTTCCGATATCGCTGCTATGAATGGAACTCCCAAGCAGATCATTGTTAATTTAGGTTTGAGTAATAGGTTCTCTATAGAAGCTGTTGAAGCTATTTATGAAGGCATTGCAGGTGCAGCTGAGCAATACAGCCTGGATGTTGTAGGAGGTGATACCACTGCATCAAAATCAGGGCTTGTTATCTCTATTACGGTTTTAGGAACAGTGACAGAAGAAGAAATAGTCTATCGAAACACAGCGAATGATAAAGATATCATCTGTGTTACCGGAGATCTCGGTGGTGCCTACATGGGACTGCAAATTCTTGAAAGGGAGAAGCAGGTTTTTTTATCCAATCCCGATATGCAGCCCAACCTGGAACCATATAATTATGTGGTAGGGAGACAGTTAAGGCCTAAAGCCCGAATGGATATAATACATGAACTAAAAAGTTTGGGTATAAAGCCAACATCAATGATTGATGTATCAGATGGACTGGTTTCGGATTTATTTCACATCTGTAAGTCTTCTGATTTAGGTGCTTCAATATATGAAGAGAAGCTTCCGATTTTTGAAAAGACGTATGAAACGGCGGCAGAATTTAAAATAGACCCTAATACCTGTGCGCTTAATGGGGGAGAAGATTATGAGCTTTTGTTTACGATAAAACAGGAGGATTTTGAAAAGATAAAAAATCATGAGGATATACAGACCATAGGGTATATGCATCCTGCAGAAAAAGGAAAGGTTATGGTAACAAGAAATCAAAATGTGGTTGAATTAAAAGCACAAGGGTGGAAACATTTCTGAACCCACCCTTTAATTTGCAACCACTAACCAATATTATTTTGTTGATAAGGATACAGAAAGTTGAAAGTCATCGTAGATCACTTTATCACCAAGACCATCAAAGAAACTTCCTGAGCCATATCTTACATCGAATTCTGATCTGTCTATTGTAATATCTGCATTTGCAGTGTATCCTTCACCTACTTTTTCAACAGTAGCTGGAAACTTTATCTCCTTCGTTGTGCCTTTAATTGTAATGTTACCTATAACCTTGTATTTACCCGAACCCTGTGGAATAGCTGAAGTAATTTCAAATTTTGCTGTTGGATATTTCTCTACTCCAAAGAAATCGTCTGACTTTAAATGGCCTTCTAATTTTTCTTTTGAGCCTCCTTTTAGGTCATCATTTGAAATCGAAGTCATATCAATAACAAAGCTTCCTCCGGTTAAAATACCTTCTTCCATAATGATGTTTCCTTCTGATAGGCTGATGGTTCCATTGTGGCTACCACCTACTTTACTACCTACCCACTTTACTGTTGAGTTGTCAACAGATACAGAAAGAGTTTCAGCAACTTTATCTGAACCTCCTATTACAAATACTAATGCAAGAAATAATGTTTTCATGTTTTCAATTTTAATGTATGTACATTTAATATACAGACATACAACGATTCATGAGATAGAATTGTTTCGAATATTTGAAAAAGAATTTTAAAATTTATTTGAACTTCACCGGGTAGACCACCTTAACAGAGACAGGTTTTTCATCATTAAGACCTGGCTGCCAGTTTTTAGGAGCATTTTTGATAATAGCTATTGCCATACTATCCATTTTTTCGTTGAGTGATCTTGTAATTTTAAAATTATTTAAGTGGCCCAAAGAATCAACGACGAATGAAACAAAAACAGTTCCTGAAGTGTCAACTTCGATACCTTTAATGTAATCAGTTATGTAGTAATTCAGATCTTTTTCACTGTCTCCGTACAATGGCATTTTTTCGGCAATATTGTAAATTCCGTCTTCCGGAACATATCTCGCATCACAGCAGAATAAAACGACTATTAACAAAAAATATAATCGGACCATTTTCAAATTTAATTAATATCCTCATGCAATCAAATTGGTCATTTGGTAGGGGAGCTATCAAATAGTTAATTTTGTAATCAAATTGTAAAGTATGATCATTCAGGGTAAGACGGTTATTTCAACGGATGTTGAAAAAGAGATGTTTGTATGTGATCTCTTGAAGTGCAAAGGGGCGTGTTGTGTAGAAGGTGATTTGGGGGCACCATTGGAAGAGGATGAGTTGGACGAAATTGATAAGGTTTTGGAGGTTGTGAAGCCTTATTTGGATGAAAAAGCTATAGATGTTCTGGAATCAGCAGGCGGATATATCATTGATGAAGAAGGTGATTATTCAACTTCTACAATTGATAATAAAGAATGTGCTTTTGCATTCTATGATGAAAATAAAATACTAAAATGTTCAATAGAACAAGCCTGGAAGGAAGGCAAATCAGATTTTCGTAAACCAATTTCCTGTCATTTATATCCTGTCAGAATACAAAAACTTGATGAATTTTTAGCCCTCAATTATGACAGATGGAGCATTTGCTCTCCTGCATGTAGCAATGGAAAATCGCTAAAAGTACCATTGTATAAATTTCTTAAGGAAGCTCTTATAAGAAAGTTTGGTCAGGACTGGTACGATGAACTTGTTGTGAATATTGAAGGTAAATAGCCCTTACCCAATACGGGTAAGGACCGAAATTTCTAATTTGTAGCAGAACTATTTATAATATCTGCAAAGAATATTGAATTCAGAAATAAAGTATTTGTCCCGTACCAGAACGCTCTGAAATTGGGATTAAAAGAGAAAGATACAATTCTTCCGCTACCAACCCGTGAAACTTTAATTCCTGATGATGACTGAATCCGCTCGAGGTTTTCTTCGGAAATATATCCTGATGCAAGTGGGTTTTGATCAAAAACAAAAACATCAGCATATGGATTTGAAGAAGTCTTCATGAAAGCATTACTATTTACAAAAACATGTTGCTTAGATGTATCGTATCCGTAACCAATTGGGTTTGTAATATCTAAATCTCCTTTAAATATTGCTCCACCGGTTGCCTGACCACCTCGTAACTCATCAAGAAATTCATAATCTGTTCGTTTATTTGGAACTTGTTTTGTAGGAACATATTCAAAGTCAATGATTTTATTAGAATTTAACCATCGGTTTGCATTTTTAATGCTCGCTATTGTACCACCATTTGATACCCAATCTTTAATTCTTTCTGCATCCTTAGAATTAAGCGAACTATAATTTCCATCTGCCATCAATAACACATTATATTTTGCAAGATCTGTTCTGCCAAATGTTCGTGTGGGAATTAAGCTCAATTCGATATTCATTCGATTATCAAGAAGGTGCCATATTTCACCGGCATCGTATGATCTGACCCCATCTTCAACCAGTAACGCAATATTTTTATTTTCTACATTTTCAAATGTACGACTACCTAAATTTACACCAGCCGTCATTCCAGTTGAAATTGAAGTGACAGGCACACCATATTGATTACTTAAGCTGGTTAAAATTTGATGAATTTCTTCTTTGCTTTTATCCTGATTTTGAAGGGGAATTAAAATGGTTCCTCGATTATGTTTTCGGTCATTTACATAGAATTCTTCATTTGCCGCTTTACATCTGATTCCATTGTCCAAAAGTTCGTCCAGAACAGAGGGGGCAAAATAGTCACCCCAGTTGATTGCATATGCATAGTCTGATTTTTGAATCTGATTCTTTACTTCTCTTTCCTCAAATAGATTACTCTTTTTTACCCTGGAAATGTTTTTACTATCTATAAATTCATAATTTAATCCAAATGCCAATGGAAGTGTCCATGAGGAAACATCATAAAAAAGGCTATCCTGAAAACTTGTAACTGTTTCAAACATTGTCTTGATCAGCTTGTATTGGTTTTGGTTAAATGGAACATAATAACTGTTGCCTGATTTAAATTGCTGACCGTTAATGGATGCATCAGATGATATTTCAAATACCTCAATCTTATGTTGCTGCATTATTTTGGCAAGTTCAGAGGCCTTTAAATCATCATTTATATTTCCGAAAATAACACCCTGATTAGGATCATTCTGAGCTTCTTTTCTTGCATTGATGAAGAATTGCCGCTGATGTTCTAATAATTCATTTTTTAATTCACGAGCTGCTTCCGTAGTAGATAGCGAGGTAACAAATTGATTTCGGATGGCAAATGGAAATGTTAAATCCCCATGAATACTTTCCTGCACATGACTTCTGGCACTAGCCTGTTCGAATAAAATTCCTATTCCCCCATTAATATCAGGAAAAGTAGAACCCTTACCGTAGTAAAAGTCATCGTATCCTTCCTTACTGTAGTATAGAGAACCGATTTTATCTAATGCTTTGGCATGATAGTTTCCGATTTTTTCGGTCAGTACAAAGTTGTTCTGAGGGGTATTTGGGTTATTTCGGGAAGGTACTCCGGGTTGAAAAAAGAAAGTGCTGTTGGTTCCCATCTCATGATGGTCAGTAAGAACATTGGGTTTCCATTCATGAAATTTTGCAATTCTGCTTTTAGATTCCGGCTGCTGAACAGGTAACCAATCCCGGTTTAGGTCAAACCAGTAATGATTAGTTCTTCCCCCCGGCCAGTATTCATTTTGTTCCTGATTTTGAGAATCAGAAATAAGGTTTTTACTTCTTCGACTGTTCACCCAGGTTGAAAACCGCTGGAGTCCATCAGGGTTAAAGCTGGGGTCTAACAAAATGATAAGATTATCCATCATTTCTTCTATCTCATTGCCCTGTGCAGCTGCATAGTGATAAACAGTGAGAAGAGATGCATTACTACCACTTGGTTCATTTCCATGAATACTAAATCCCTGCAGTACAACAGCAGGCATATTCTGAAGCTGTAGTGTTGAAGATTGATCTGGGTCGGTAATTTTTAAATGTTCAGATTTTATTTGATCTATCTTCTGATGGTTTTCTTCTGAAGTAATGGTTAGAAGTAATTGAGGTCTCATTTCATGGGTATATCCAATGAACTCCAGACTGACTCGCGGACTTGCATCTGCTACCGCCTTCATATAATTAACTAACCGATCATGTGTGATATGCCATTCTCCTACTTCATGCCCAATAATCTCTATTGGTGTAGGTATATCAGGGTTGTAGTTTACATTTTCAGGTAAGTAGTAACTAAGGTCCTGGGAAGTTGCTGAAAATAAGGTAACACTAGTGAGAAAAGTCAATAGGTATTTCATAGGTATACTGTTGATTTCACATTTACTTTGATGAATAAACACTAAATCTATATTTTTTGTGAGATAAATACTTAGCTAACTACATAAGAGGTTAAAATGAAATTTAAAGAGCAAATCGTAAAGAAAACTATTGATAATTTATCAAAATTGATAGAATTGTTAACCTCATATCGTAAATCACACAAAAAAAAGTTGGATAATATTCTCCCTCAGTATAAAAAGAGTGCAGAAAACCTCCTGATGTATAAATGCTTCAGGAAAAATGATCACACAAGACTTCAAAAAAGATTAGGTTATATGGGGCTTTCGCGTTTAGCAAGAGCAGAGAGCCACATTCTTTCCAGTATCATTCATAATAAACATATCCTGGAAAAAGTATTAGGTGAGGAAACTGGCAAGAGAAATTATAAGTCCATAACCATAAAACAAAGTGAAAAATTGCTGGAAGAAAGAACCAGAGATCTTCTGGGTTCAACTGAGAAGGGAAGAAGAATAAGGATAATGGTAACACTGCCATCAGAGGCTGCTCAAAACCTGGATCTCATCAAATCACTGGCAGAAGCAGGAATGAATGTAGCTAGAATTAATTGTGCTCACGATAGTGAAGATGAATGGATAAGAATGATCCATAATGTAAGGAAAGTATCTGAATTACTGGACAGGGATATAAAGATTGCTATGGATCTGGCGGGACCAAAAATCCGTACCGGAAAATTAAAACCGGGTCCAAAAGTGATTAAGATTAACCCTGTCAAGAATGAGTTTGGCGAGGTTATTCAACCAATAACAGTAGTACTTACAGTAAAAGACTACTTAACTGACTGGGGTAGCCCTATAGTTATATCAAGGGATGATTTTAGTAAAATAGAACTTGATGAAATTTACAGGTTCAAAGATGCAAGTGGGAAGTCAAGGCAGTTTACAATAACTTCCATTGGAGAGAATTATATTAAAGCTTCTGTTAATCAGACAACCTATTTCAAACCGGGTTCTAAACTAACTTCTTCTAAAAACACTATAGTTGTTGAGGATGTACCTGCTATGGAAAGCCCATTGCAACTTCAGGTTGGGGATATTTTGGAAGTATACAAAACTGATATTGAAGGTGAACAGGCTTCATACGATGAGAATGGAAATGTACTGGTTCCCAGTAAAATTTCATGTACTGAACCTGCTGTAATAAAGTCGCTTGAAGAAGGGCAGTTGATCTTTTTTGATGATGGGAAGATAACTGGTGAAGTTGTCAGGAAGCATGAGGAAAAAGTTGATGTTAAGATTACCAATGCCAAAGTAACAGGTTCAAAACTAAAGGCAGATAAAGGCATCAATGTGCCATTCTCTGATATCAAATTTTCAGGGATCACTGAAAAGGACAAAGAGGACCTCAAATTCGTTGCTGTCCATGCAGACATGGTGAATCTGAGTTTTGTAAATACTCCAGAGGATGTGTATGAGTTGTTGGATGAACTTAAAAAAGTTAACGCAAAAAAAGAATTAGGTCTTGTTCTTAAAATTGAAACCCAGGCGGCTTATAATAATATTTTTGATATCCTGATTGCTGCCATGGAAACCTATCCGATTGGTGTAATGATCGCCAGGGGTGATCTAGCCATAGAAACCGGTTGGAATCATATTGGAATTGTCCAGAAAGAAATACTATCATTTTGCAATGCTGCACATATACCCGTCATTTGGGCAACACAGGTATTGGAAAATCTTGCAAAAAAAGGTTTACCATCCAGGTCTGAAATTACCGATGCTGTCACAGCGATAAAAGCAGATTGCGTGATGCTCAATAAAGGACCCTATATTTCAAGAGCGGTTGGATTACTGGATGATATTTTAACTATCCAACAGGCTTATCAATTCAAGAATGCACCTTACACGCCTGAACTAGAAAAGTTTTGATACTTTTTCAAGGTACATTACATCTTCAAATGGCTTTTTGGCCCGAGAATTTAAGATATGTTTATTTACCTGAATCTGCTGGATTATTTCTTTTCTGGCTATTGAAGGATTTATGATCTCAAGTGCTCTTTGCAATACAATTTCTTCCGGATCTCCTAATGGTTTCATATTTGCCAGATCATCAGTTTCACTGACCTGATTAGACGGAACCGGGGTAAACCCATCAATGTATTCAGTAAAACCTTCGGAATTACTTAGTCTGTTTATAATTGGTTGCATCGCATATTTATGATTGGTATTAATACCGTTTTTAGAAGTAAAATCGGAGTCAGGACTGTCATAAACTGTAATTGATCCTTCATTTTTTCCTATTGTAGTCGAACCTACTAAGATTACTTCCATATATGGATCAAGTCCATTAATTATAAGCTCACTTGCAGAGGCTGTTGAACCCGAAGTCAATATAAATACCCGGCTTAGTTCCAATCTGTTCATTCGCTCAGTTTGAATTGTATTAAATTCAGCGTCAATAACATCCACTTCAGATAAAAACGGGAAAGCAAAATCTTCTTCACCGGCTTTTTTCGAATTGTGTTTAAAAACTCCAAATACTGTACTTGTGGTAGCGTCATTGTAGATCATACCTGCAAGATGCATTGAAGTGTAAACTGATCCACCCAGATTATATCTCAGATCTACGATCAATTCATCAACACTCGAATTTTGAAATACTCCAAAAGCCTGATTCAATTCACTATGGAAGGTATGAGTGAAACGATTATAAACCAGATAGCCTACTTTTATTCCATTATCAAGTTCTATAACCTTAGTCAGGAATACTGGATTTTCAGTTAAGGTAACAGCCGTCATATTGTATTCTGTTTCTATGGGTACTATGCTATCACCCTGTATTTCAACCAACCCTACTGTGTAAGATTTATTTCTGAAAAGCAGATCTACATAATTATCAAGATTTAGTTGAGTACCGTTAATTCTATTGAAAATATCACCTCTCTTTAGCCCTGCAGTTTCAGCGGGACTTCCGGGAAGTACATATTGTACGTAGCCTATTACCTGATCATTATTAACCAGAATTAAACCAAATTCGTATCCAAAGGATTCTGAAATACCTTGCTGAGAATTATTAAGACTTTCATAATCACTGACTATGATTGAAAAACGATCATTCGGGTGCTGAAGATGGTTGAATAATGCTTCAGGAGTATCAAAATTATTGATAAAAGTATTTTTAGCATCAATACTTGCAAAACGATTATCCTGTAAATCTGGGACATCATCATAATAGAAATACCATGAGTTCAATGCATCGTATACAAATTCGTTAATTTCATTTTCTATAATAATCGAGGGGCCATCATCATCATTATTTCCACATGATGTTAGAACTGCAATAAAAGGAATGAGTATCCAGATTTTGATTTTTTTCATATTAATAAGCATCATAGCAGTAACGCAAAATGCAACCTAAAATGTTTAATTGGAAGGTGGATTTTTAATATTTTTCAAAAATAATTAAAGTGCTATCATCGCTTAAGTCCATTTTTTCAAGTTTGAAACTTCTTTCTTCCAAAATTTTAGCGATTCCTTTAATTACACCTATGAATAAATCGGGTAAGCTGTTGGGGGATTTGTAGATCAGCTCAACACGGTTTTGATTAATTCTTATAGTATTTAGGTCGATATCTTCAAATCTAAATTTCCCACCTTTGTGCTTTTCAAGGAAGATATCTGCCTTCTCCAGTATATCAATCAATTTTGCAGAGCGATTAATTCCATAAGCATCCATAAATAATTCTGCGATGAAAATACCAAACATCTCCTGAAGGTCTGATTGGCTTCTTCTTGTTTCTTCGCTAATTAAGTTAAGATAAAATTTAAATTTAGAAGCTTCATCTTTATGAGTCCTGGCAAGTTCGACTTCATCGACATCTCCAATGATGGTAAGGTCGAGTTCATCGATTACAAATTCTTTGAAACTATGTACGAAAAAAGGACTCATTTGATAACTTTTTACGTGATTCAATTGTCAATTTATATACTCACACTTATATGCGTACTCAAGGTGCGGTAAACAGGAATAAATGTAACATGAATGGGAATAATATTCATTTATTGGTAGAATACTTAGTCAAATGATCAATTCACTTCATCCATAAATTATTTATTTTTGTAATCTAAAATAAACAACAATATGCCCAAAGCACAGGAAACAGCTTATAAACCCAAAAATCATATAAGAATCGTAACAGCAGCCTCTCTTTTTGATGGTCATGATGCGGCTATCAATATAATGAGGAGGATCATTCAGTCCACTGGCTGTGAAGTAATTCACCTTGGTCATAATCGTTCAGTACAGGAAATCGTTGATTGCGCAATCCAGGAAGATGCCAATGCAATTGCGATCACATCCTATCAGGGAGGACATGTAGAGTTTTTTAAATACATGCATGATCTACTCAAAGAGAAAGGTGCAGAACACATCAAAATTTTTGGTGGAGGAGGTGGAACCATTCTTCCTGAAGAAATAAAGGAATTGCATGAATATGGAATAACCCGTATTTATTCTCCGGATGATGGAAGAGAAATGGGATTACAGGGTATGATCAATGACCTTGTAAAACAATCTGATTACAGCATTGGTCAGAACCTGAATGGTCAGGCGTCACATTTGAAAGAAAGGGATTTCCCGTCAATAGCTCGTTTGATTTCTGCAGCTGAAAATTATCCTGATGATACCCATCCAATTTTGGAACAAATCCAAAAACAAATAAAAGAAACCAAACCAGCGCCTGTATTAGGAATTACGGGAACAGGTGGAGCCGGAAAATCATCTTTGGTAGATGAGTTGGTTAGAAGGTTTTTATTGGATTTTGAAGATAAAACCATTGCTGTTATTTCCGTTGACCCATCCAAACGAAAAACCGGTGGAGCTTTGTTGGGAGATAGAATAAGGATGAATTCTATATTTTCTGACAGAGTTTACATGAGATCTCTGGCTACTCGTCAATCTAATCTGGCCCTATCTAAATATGTGCAGGATGCAGTTAATATTGTAAAAGCAGCTGGATTTGATTTAATAATTCTGGAAACTTCCGGTATTGGTCAGTCCGATACTGAGATTACAGACCATAGTGATCTTTCACTTTATGTAATGACTCCGGAATACGGTGCAGCGACACAGTTAGAGAAAATTGACATGCTGGATTTCGCAGATCTGATAGCCCTTAATAAATTCGACAAAAGAGGTGCATTGGATGCCCTGAGAGATGTTAAAAAGCAATACAAGCGTAATAATAATTTGTGGGATATCGAGGATGATAAAATCCCTGTTTTTGGTACGATAGCCAGCCAATTCAATGATCCGGGTATGAATAAATTGTATGCTGTGATCATGAATGAGATTGTTGAAAAAACCGGAGCAAACCTCAAATCAAATTTTTCGAGTACTGATGAAATGTCTGAAAAGATATTCATTATTCCCCCAAAGCGAGTACGATATTTATCTGAGATAACAGATACCATAAAGGATTACAACAATAAAGTTGAAGAGCAAAAACAGATAGCTCAAAAGCTTTACGGTCTTGAATTATCACAGGCTGTTCTTGCTGATAATGAAACTGCACTGAAAGCCATTGAAGATGCCATAAAGAGTTTGGAACTTGATTTGGATCCTCATAATAAAAAATTGCTTGATGAATGGTCATCTAAAGTAGAAAAATACGCTGGAGATGAGTTTGTATATAAGGTTAGGGACAAAGAAATTAAGGTACAGACCTCAACAAAATCACTTTCACATTCAAGGATCCCGAAAATCAGTCTACCTAAGTATGAAGCTTGGGGCGACATATTGAAATGGAACCTACAGGAGAATGTTCCTGGTGAATTTCCTTTTACTGCCGGGGTTTTCCCATTTAAAAGAGAGGGAGAGGACCCTACACGGATGTTTGCCGGTGAAGGTGGACCGGAAAGAACCAATAAGCGATTCCATTATCTATCTCATGATATGCCTGCTGCCAGGCTTTCCACTGCTTTTGATTCAGTAACGCTCTACGGTGAAGACCCGGATTACCGACCCGATATTTATGGCAAAATTGGTAATTCAGGAGTGAGTATATGTTGTCTGGATGATGCAAAGAAGCTTTATTCAGGTTTCAATCTTTGTGACCCTACTACTTCTGTTTCAATGACCATCAATGGTCCGGCGGCTACTATTGCTTCTTTTTTCATGAACGCAGCAATCGATCAGCAATGTGAATTGTACATAAAAGAAAATGGGCTGGAGAAAGAAGTTGAATCCAAAATAGAAAGGATTTACAAAGAGTTAGGCAAACCCAGGCCAACTTATTTAGGGGAGTTACCAAAAGGTCATAGCGGGCTGGGATTAATGTTGCTGGGTGTTACCGGAAATCAGGTACTTCCAGTTGATGTCTATGAACAGATTAAGGCTAATGCATTATCTACAGTAAGAGGAACAGTACAGGCTGACATATTGAAAGAGGATCAGGCTCAGAATACATGTATTTTCTCGACTGAGTTTTCTTTAAAGTTAATGGGTGATGTTCAGCAATATTTTATCGATAACAAGATTAGAAATTTTTATTCCGTTTCAATTTCCGGATATCATATTGCAGAGGCTGGTGCAAACCCAATTTCACAATTAGCATTTACGCTTGCCAATGGGTTTACATTTGTGGAGTATTATTTATCAAGAGGTATGCATATTGATGATTTTGCTCCGAATTTATCCTTTTTCTTTTCAAATGGTGTGGATCCGGAATATGCAGTGATAGGTAGGGTAGCCAGAAGAATCTGGGCTAAAGCAATGAAACATAAGTACGGTGGAAATGAACGCTCTCAAAAATTAAAGTATCATATTCAGACTTCCGGAAGGTCATTACATGCCCAGGAGATTGATTTCAACGATATTCGAACAACACTTCAGGCGTTATACGCGATTTATGACAACTGTAATTCATTACATACCAACGCTTACGATGAAGCTATTACAACCCCAACTGAAGAATCAGTGAGAAGAGCGGTTGCTATTCAATTGATCATCAACAAGGAATTGGGACTGGCTAAAAACGAAAATCCTATTCAGGGGTCATTTATCATAGAGGAACTTACTGATTTGGTTGAGGAAGCAGTAATGGCGGAATTTGACAGTATTACAGAGCGTGGTGGAGTGCTTGGTGCGATGGAATCCATGTACCAGCGAGGAAAAATACAGGAAGAAAGTATGTATTACGAGACATTGAAACACACAGGTGAACTGCCGATAATTGGAGTAAATACATTCCTGTCTTCAAAAGGGTCACCGACGATTATTCCAGATGAAGTTATTCGGGCAACAAAAGAGGAGAAGGAGAAGCAGATAGAGAACCTTATAGAATTACAGCATCGAAATGAGTCAAAATCTGCAGAAATGCTGAAAAAGCTTCAGGATGTCGCTTTGCACAATGGAAATACATTTGAACAATTGATGGAAACTTCAAAATATTGTTCACTGGGTCAGATTACACATGCACTGTTTGAAGTAGGAGGGCAGTACAGGAGGAATATGTAAACAAATAGGGATCTGTATTCAGTTTCCAGTCTTCGGAATTCGGTTTGGGGTGGTTCAGTTTTTTGAGTTTAAACACTGAGAATCAAATGGAAGTCGCATAGTTTCACTGAGGATTTACTATGTGAACCTCTGAACTTCTTTGAGGTCCTTTGCTTAATAGCTTATGCTATGTTTATTGAAATGGCCAGTCACTATCCAACAGCAAATTCCAGCTTGTGATTAGTATAGTCTTTTTGCAATACCAATGAATTTGCATAAGCAAAATTTAGTGTCGAGTTTTAGCTTCACTGTTTTACTCCAACAAAGACTGTTCATGAGAAACATATTAATTTTATCCATCATTGTTGTATTCAGTTGCAATACAAAGCAAGATTCTGAAAATGTGTTTGCTGAATTAACTGGCCTGGAAGGGATAAAAGGAAAGTCCGAATACCTGAATAGCCCATTTCTTACTTCTGGAGAGAGGTTATATATTGTGGGGCATCAGAATGGAACATTCCCAGATCTTGGATGGCATGTAAAGGGAGAAATGGGAGGTGTCTGGATGCATCCCATTAAATTGATGGATGGCTATTCATTGTCGATAAAATCAGGAGAGATAGAATGGTGTGAGCAAAATGCTGAAGAATTCTGGAATTATCCTATTTCAAACAAGCATACATATAGTGCTGAAGAAGTTGATTTGATGATAGAAAGATACCAGTTTGTGCCTGACAGCCTTCCAGGTGCTGTAATCTCCTACCAACTATCAAATACATCTCCTGTAACGAAAGAAATAGAATTGAACTTCACTGGTATGATTGATTTGCGTCCGGTTTGGCTATCGGATAGCCTCGAAATAAGGGACGGAAGAGATGCGGTTTGGTGGAATAATGAACTAAAAGTAGTTAATGCAAGTGATTCTCTAAATGACTGGTTTGTAAGCTTTGGGTCGGATGGTTTTGACTTGAGTACATTTTCAATGTGTAAGCAAAAAAGAAATGGAAACGGTATAGATCAAAGCATCAGAAGAAGCATCAAAATAGGTGCTAATCAAACTAAATTTTTTGATTTTTTCATAGCAGGTTCTTTGAAATCTGCCAAAGAAGCACATAAAGTTTATTATAACCTAAAAGAAAACAAGCAGCAACTTGTACTGGATAAGCACAATAGATATCAAATTCTTGCAGAAACCAATAAGATCGTAACAGGAGATTACGGATTTGATTTGATGTTTCGTTGGATAAAGTACAATACAGCGTGGCTGATATTGGATGTTCCTGGACTTGGACGAGGACTTACCGCTGGTAATCCCGATTATCCATGGTTTTTTGGAACGGATATGGGCTATGCAATAGAAGGTTTATTAAATGCAGGTATGCATAAAGAAGCACTAAGTACAATAAAATTAATATTTTCACTTTCAAAAAAATCAAATGGAAATAGTGGACGGATAATGCATGAAGCATCAACCAATGGAGTGGTTTTTAATCCGGGAAACCTAAATACCACTCCAAAATTCATTCATGCAGTTTGGAAAGCCTATCTGTGGACTGGTGATCAAACTAATATTGATAAATATTATCAGGATATCCTAAACGGTGTTAAATGGATTGAATCAATGGATAAAGATAGTAACTTTTATCCTGATGGTCCTGGGATGATGGAGATACCTGGATTGCATACAGAGATGGTCGATGTAGTAGCTTATTTGTGCCAGATGTATGAAGCAGCAGCAGGTTTTGCAGGTGTGGTTGGGGATGAGAAACTTACATCAGAGTTCAAAGAGAAGGCCTTAAAAATAAAAGAAAAGCTTAATTCAGAGTGGTGGGTTGAGGAATTTAATTCTTATGCGGATTTCAGGGCAGAAAAGCATGAAGCAATAGAATTGACTGAACAGGCAATCACAAGAGCGGATACAATCAACAAGCCCTGGAGTGTTGAAGAGCTGACACAGACTTTAGGCAGAATAAGAACTTTACCGGATGATGGAACGAAAGGGTATGTGGTTCATCATAACTGGGTAGTAAATACACCTATGGAAGTAGGTGCGGCTGATGCGGATAAAGCCCTAATAGCATTAAATACATCGGAGAATTATACCAATCGGTTTGGGATGTTTGTAACCGGCATAGATCGTGATGAAGAACAGGAGCAAGCGGAGAAATGGAAGGCTTTTAGCTATGTGGGAGCAGTGATGACTTTACCTACAGGAGTACAGGCAATTTCGGAAGCCAGATACGAAAGAATTGATAAATCATTTGAGTATTTAAAAATGCTTCAAAACTCTTTTAGTTATGCTTTACCGGGTTCTATGTATGAAGTAAGTCCTGACTTTGGAATGATGGTACAGGCGTGGAATATTTATGCGATAGCGGTGCCTGTAGTGAGTTATTACTTTGGGATTCAACCTAATACAGCAAAAAAAAAGATTATAATTCAACCTAATTTGCCTTCCACTTGGAAAGAGGTGAGTTTGGAAAATATTAAGGTTGGTGAAAATGTGATTTCTGTGAAGGTTGAGGAAGGGAATTTAGTTATATCTCAGAAGTTGGACTGGGAATTGGTGTTTATAAACGACAAAGGGGATGAATTTGCTTTTAAAGAAGCTCAGAAAGTATTTGAACTTTAGGTTCAAGATAAAAAGTAAAAACAGCTTTCGATTAAAAAAAATCCAAAGCTGTTTCATGGCATGTTGCAATTAGTTATTAGACACAAGCATTAAATCTCCCTCCAGAAAAAGATTAATCTTCTCTGAAATCTTTTCTTTTGCAAGTTCACTATTGTAATCACCTTCCAGCATTTCGTCCTGTATTCTAAAGAGGTGCATAAAGAGAGGTTTTTCATCGACACTCTTTTTAAATTTCAAGTCTTTCTTTTGGGCAAATAATTCTTCCCATACCTCTCTCACATCTGTCCAATATATTTCTTTTTCTTTCCACCAGTCTTTTGCTGGGTTACATTGCGCATCCTCGACTTTTTCATACGTATTCATACCCTTTTCCTGTGCAAGTAATGTTACTTGTTCTCCTTCTTTGATCACTTTATCGTTATCCTGTTCGTGAATCCAACCGTCAGCAGTTATTTCGTGCTTATTTTTACGCTTCATAATATTATAGTCATCTCGTTTGCTGAATTCGCGCCTCGGAAGGGGAGCGTAAGTGTAGTTTTCCCAAAAATTACGTCCATCTACATGAACCCAGGATGCAGATCCTTCATATCTGGGACCGTCATCTACCTGATAAACTTTCTGTGTCCATTGATCTTTTACTTTTGAACTTACAAGGTTTTTATACTTCCATTCATTATTGCCATTATAAACAAAAAGATCCTCGTTTTCATAGATCCAATCCTGTCTCCAATGTTTCACGATCATCGTATCATTCACGATTAGAAGATGTTGTAAAGCGATCTTATTTTTTTCGTCCTCTACCGCGAAGACATATTCCAATCCTTTAGCTCTGTAATTTTCATGGAATTCATAATCTTCATCAGGTGCAAATGTTTCTGCAAAGTTAAAGGTCACTTCAAAGCAACCGCACATTGATTTTATAGATTCAATATCCTCTTTCTTACTTTTTTGTGCTTCAGCGGTAAGAAAGGTTACTGAGATTAAAATTGTCAATAATTGTTTCATGATTATATTAGTTTTCTAGTTAGAAATGTTTGTTTAAGTTGTGGATAATGGTATAATGCTATTCCAATGTTTGCAGCGAAATACAAGCCAGACATCATTAGATCCGTAAAATCGTCGGGTTTCAAAAAGAGATGAAATAGAAAAATATTAAGTGTGACAGGGAGCAACATCACACTTCCCAGCAGTGAGTAATACTGGCTAATCAGAAGAATCCCACATAGTATTTCAGTTATTCCCAGTAGAGGCCAGAAATAGTCAGTATTTTTCATTCCCCCTATAAATTCACTCATTTTGACAACATTTTCTGGCGTTTTTTTAACTTCTGAATTCGATATTCTTGGGGGCTTCGGGATAAACTTTTGAATACCTGCGTACACAAAAAGTCCCCCCAGCGAAAGTCTGGTGATGATTACTAGCATTCCTACAAGTTTCATTTTAGTCGATGATTAATTCATACTTAAACTCTGGAAACCCACGTTCACCCGATGTCGAGGTGAGTCTGGTAAACATTAGTTTATATACATTTCCATCTGAGTCCTTAATTACAAAAAACCGATCATTGAGCAGCGAAGGTCCTGAGTTTGGTCCCCCTCCTTGTCGCCAATTTGATCCAATGGAATTGATGTCAGTTGAAAAAACAATGTTTTGTAAATCTGAAGCTTCAAAATCTTCATAACTGATGTCCGAAATCAAGACCATTGCAGCAGAGGTATTATATCTGTTTATGACAATATAGTCTTTGAATTCATAGGGTATATCTAATCCAGGTGCTCCAAGGTTCAAAAACTCTGAGTAGGTACCGTATTTAAGGTCCCACCTTGATTTTTCAGGTTCTGATTCGACGATTCCTTGATCCAAATGAACTTGTACGAAGTTGAAATCATTGTTTTTATCAATGGTAAGGGATTCGAAAGAACTGGCATTTATATTAGCATAGTCAAGGTTGTAGCCATTCTCGCTCCTTGTTATTCTTACCTTTTTCCAGCTTCTTTCACCGTCTCTCTTTATAATAAAAACAGGGTTTTCGGAATCATTCACGGAGATTGATCCAATTGCTGCCGTTTCAAGGTTTCCATCAGGTGAATCAATCCATTCAACTGATCTTATGGAGGGGTCAAACCCTGGGGGAGGCATGGACATAGTATTGCCAAACCCTAGGGTATCGGATGATTGAACACTATTCAGGTCCGTTTTTAATAAGGGTCTAGCCATAGTTGCAGCTTGGCTATTGAGTACTACATAAAACTCCCCCGACTTATTGTAAAATCCCAGGTCCCAAGAATACTTATCAATGGTTTTAGTATTTATTTTACTTAAATCCGCGTAGGTGATCATTTCGAAATCAGGGCTTCCGGCGCTTAATTCAATTAGACCAGAGGGCGCAACAAAATTTTCAGAGAACAGAATATTAACTGCGTTGTTTGAGCCAGGCTGAAATCCTGAATTATTTTCAGATAATTGTACCGTGATGATTTCCTCGGACTCAATATTCAGCCCTTTTCCTTTAAAAACATCAAAGATTACGGACTCAGCTCCCGAAACAAAGGGGATGATGAGTTCATTTTCCAAAAGCTCAGGAGAAGTATAAAAATCATTTTCTAATCCATAGGAAAGACCAGAGCTATTGATAGTAACCGTAAGATTTCCACCAGAAGATGCTGCTCGCGAAAATACAATTTCCACAGATACTTTATCAGTATCATTTCCTATCGCCAATTGTTCGGAAAGGAAGTTGATGGAAATAGGTTGCTCAATTGCTTCTTCGTCTCCGCACCCCGATAAAAAGAGGTAAAAGGTGAAAATAAATAGTAGTTTAACTGTTTTCATTGGTCTGATTTAATTAGATAATTGAATATTTAGTTTAATGAAATAGGATCTTCCATAACCAACAGATGTTTGGGGCCCACCACCCGAGTGCACTCCACCTGTTAGATTGTTATTCACAAAATCGATATCTAGAATATTGCGTGCTCCCACTATCAATGTTCCCCAGGACCTGAAGTTTCTCGAAACACTAGCATCTAGCATATGGAATCCATCAATTTGTTGCAATTCTGGAGTATCATTTACTAGTCTGTAATCCTGAAGTGCTCCAGTGTATTTGTAGAAAGTATTAAAGTTTAAGCCTGTTTTGATCCATTCGTAGGTAAGATTGGAATTTGCTTCCCATCCAAACAAGTATTGTGGAATGTCTCCAGTATTGTTGAGTTGCTGATATCTACCAGTATAGGCCACTCCCATGGCTACAGATAGGTTTGAAAATTTAGCCGAGCTTAGCAACCTTAGACCTGTGGTTTTAAATACATCAAGATTTAGGTAGGAGGTAGCAGCATTACTTTGTTCGGGTGTAAAAAATGTAATTTTATTTTCGACATAGTTGTAGAAACCAGAGAATGTTGACTCGATAGAACAGTAAGGAAGAGCATAACTAAGTTCACCGTTTATATTATGTGATACTTCGGGAGCAAGATCAGTGTTACCTACAATATTATGATTGGCGTCAATGAATTCATGATATAGTTCTCTCAACGAAGGTGCCCTGAATCCTCTTCCATATCCAATCCGCACCTGCATAGCTTTGTTTAATTCGTATTTGAGGTTGATAGACGGAGTTGGTATGGTAGGATAAATTGAATTATATCCGTAACGAATACCTGGTCTTGCTTTTAGTTTTTCTCCTAATGAAATTTCAGAGGATACGAAAACTGCAACGTCAAATAGTTTTTTAGCGCCATCATTTAGGGTAGTACCACTTGCATTTTCAGCGGTGGTTTCAAGTCCCAATTGAATACTTCCCCATCTCCTCGACACATTTGATAGGGTATTTCTAAAGAATAAAGAATTGAATGTTATGGTATCCTGTTCATCTTCCACTGTTTGTTGTGTTTCGTTGGTAATTAGGTTTCGGGTAAACTGATACGTGTTGCGTGAATAATTTGTAAATGAAAGCACAGGGTTCATCACCCATTTTCTAAGGTTGATTTCTGATTGGATCTGATGCATAGATCGTCGTGTGCGATACTCCTCGTCGATCGCAAAAGGATCCTTGAACGCGTTAGCGTCATTGATTTCACCCAGATTTTCAATTACTTCAGAAAGTTGATCATATCGATAATGAATATTGAAGTTCTTTTTTTCATATTGA
>CAYTFO010000005.1:0-31760 GCA_964437135.1 uncultured Roseivirgaceae bacterium
CGGAATTGATTGCAACTGTAACTCCTGCATTTGCCATAATAGCTGCATTGTAAGGAATCGCTTCTCTAACTTCGTATTTGTATGCCCACCAGTCACTGAAAGTTGATCCACCAACTCCATGTTCGGCCATTTTATCAGCCACTTTATATCCTTCAAGAATATGAGTAAAAGTGTTTACTTTAAAACCAAACCTTTCTGCAACCTTCATCAGCATATTTATTTCTGACTGTACATAACTATGACAGGTCACAAAGCGCTCACTATTTATGATTTCCGCGAGGGCTTCAAGTTGTAAATCCCTACGTGGTGGTGTTGCTCCTGCTTTCTCCTTTTTAGATAAACTATTATACTTCTTCCATTCAGTATCATACTTTTTGGCCTCATTGAAAGCATTTACAAAAACCTGCTCAACACCCATTCTGGTCTGCGGAAATCTAATTGTATTTAAATCGCCCCAATTTGATTGTTTTACATTTTCTCCAAGTGCAAACTTTATATACTCGTCAGCGCCCTCTATTTTCATCTCATCAGGTGAGCTTCCCCATCTGAATTTAATTAATGCAGATTGACCTCCTACCGGATTAGCACTACCGTGGAGCAATTGTGCTGCTACTACCCCACCGGATAATTGTCTGTAGATGTCAATATCTTCTGAATCAATTGCATCATACATTCTTACTTCTGAAGTAACGGAATTAGAGCCCTCATTAACGCCACTTAAAGCAATATGACTATGCTCATCAATAATTCCAGGAGTAATATGCATGTCTGTTGCGTCTATTTCTTTTGCATTAGAAGCAGAAATATTAGTACCTACTTCTACAATCTTTCCATTCCTGATCAACACATCTGCATTTTCAAGAACTCCATCATCTTCCATGGTCCAGACAGTTGCATTTCTAAAGACTAATTCTTCAGCTTCCGGTTTATCTTTCCATCCATATGCAACAAAAGGGTAGATCATATCCCCCACTGAAACTTCTTCTTCCTCTTTATCCTCTTTATCCTTTTTATCCTCTTTTTCAGACTTTTCAAGTTCAGCTTTATTTGACATTGACCAGTCTAGCCAATTTCCATTTTCATCTTTTCCTTTTCCCTTAAATGAATCATCGATCATCCAACCAGAAAGTCTTATTTGGCCTTCACTATCTTGAGGAGTAAACGAAAGATTAATACTGCTTTCATCCACTTTGATAGTTACATCTATATATGTAGAATCATTTACTGTTATTTTACCCTTTTTATCAGTACTTACTTCAATTGAATAAGTTGAATTCCCGACTTTTAAATCGTAATTTCCTGATATATCTTTTTCATCAAGGTCTTTGATCTCATACAGTTTACCATTTACCCATGTCTGATGAATGGAGGTTTTACTATCGAATAAGTCACCTGATGTAACAATGAAATTTGCAACAGATCCACTTTTCAAATTGCCTATCCTGTTCTGCAATCCAAAATATTTTGCCGGAGTATAAGTCATTGCTTTTAAGGCTGACTCTTTTGAAAGCCCTGCATCTACACTTTTCCTTATATTTTTAACATAATCATCAGTTGATTTTAAGCCATCAGCAGTAAAAGCAAATTCTATATTATTTTTGGATAAATAAACCGGGTTCAAAGGTGCCATTTCCCAATGTTTAAGATCTTCAAGAGATATATCCATTGCTGCTATTGGATCCTCTACATCAAAAGCTTCCGGATAATTAAGTGGTATAATAAGCGATACATTCGCATTTTTTATCTCATTTACTCTTTGATATTCATCCCCGTTTCCAGCTATAATATACTTTTCACCAAATTCATCTCCGATCTTATCAGCTAATAAAACCCTAAGTTTATTACTATTTGCTTCAAATAATTTAGGTAATCCATTAGCATCATTGAAAGCTTCCAATGAAAGATTAGTTTGAACTTTATCACCCCCGTTTTTATACCATTCGGCATCATAGTAAGTTTGGCGGATTAAAGCTGCCATACCCATAATTGAAGATGGATAATTTTGACCAGAGCTGCCTTTATCAAATGAAAAGTGAAAAGATGCCTTAGGAGATAGCACTAAATTTTGTTCCGGCTCGTCTCCTGTTAAAACAAAAGCACCTGTTCCTCTAATCACCCCATCCTTTCTAAAACTTAAAACTGATCCAAATCCTGCTTTTCGTAATGATCTGGCCATTTTTTGATCATGCTTAAACTCCATTGAAGCATTATATTCAGGTTTTACTGATTCATTCCAACCAAAAGCTCCATCAGTATTTGATTCTAGTTGAGGTCTTCTGCCAAATCCACCTCCGCCAGACTCCGGTTTTGGAATTCCGTATGTAGTATATGGATCCACAAATGCTGGATAGATAAATTTACCATCCAGATCCACTACACGTGTACCTTTTGGTATCGAAATATTAGTCCCTGATGCGATTACCTTCCCGGACTCAATAAGTAGTGTTGCATTTTCAATCTTAGTTTGATAATCAACGAAAATTGTTGCGTTGGTTATAGCAAACCTTTCTGACCTTTTATCTGCTACTCCATTTATAGGAAAGTTTTCTTGCGCAAAAACACTAAAAAAACTACCCATAAGTAGTATCAGTACGATTCTTCTCATATTTATATTGGTTTAGAGTTTGTTCAAATGTAGTAGTATATTCAATTTCCCACTATCTATATTTTGTGGACGGTATATCTCTTACATATATAATCCCGTATATTTTGAGTAATTTAAAGAACATAAAAGGTCAAAAAACTCAATAATGTTTAAAAACTACATTCTTACCTCGATAAGAAACCTCAGAAAAAAAATAGGTTTCACTATAGTAAATGTGATTGGTTTATCCATAGGGCTCACTACATGTTTACTAATATACCTTTTCGTAAACTATGATCTGTCTTATGATTCCTTTCAATCTGATAACGTTTACAGAATATGGCTAAACCGTGTTTATCCTGAACGCGAAGTAAATTATGTGTTTATTCCACACTCCATGGGCCCCCAGATGGTCACTGATTTTCCTGAAGTAGAAAATCAGGCCCGATTATTCTTTCCAGGAAACACAGTTGATTATCGATACAAGGATAAAATGTTTACTGAAGGTGGACTTATGTTCGCAGATAGTACAATATTCAGTGTTCTGAAAATAAATGTTTTGAAAGGAAACCCTGAGGATGCGTTAAATGAAGAAAGCTCGATAGCCATCAGTCAGAAAATTGCCTTAAAAGTATTTGGTGATGAAGAACCAATTTGGCAAAACTCTTGACTTTCTTCAGCAGCTCTATACTGTCAGTGCTGTATTTGAAGATTATCCTGAAAATTCTCATATAGATTTCAACTTTATAATTCCTTTACATGGACTTGATTTCTTTAATCAACCAAACTGGCTTGGTTTTTCCTGCCTGACCTATTTGAAAATTAATGAAAGTGCTGATCCAGCTTCTGTTGAAAGTAAAATTCCTCAAATGGTAAAACAGTATGCTGACGGACAAATGAAAGCAAGAAATGATATATCATACGATGAATACATTGAAGCAGGCAATGGTTATAACTATAGTTTACAGCACATTAAAGACATACATCTGAATTCAAATTACGAAGGAGAAATAAAGGCAAATGGAAACATTAAGTATGTATATATATTTTCCAGCGTGGCTGTTTTCATTCTGATAATTGCCTGCATCAATTTTATGAATTTATCAACTGCAAGGTCAACGGAGAGAGCAAAAGAAGTTGGGATAAGAAAAGTTTTGGGATCAGCCAAACAACAACTTATAAGTCAATTTCTGATAGAATCAATAGTAGTTTCTGTTTTTTCTGCCCTAATAGCAGTTGCCCTTGTACAATTAATTTTACCAGTTTTCAATGATATATCCGGAAGGCCATTGAGTCTTTTACAAATAGCATCTCCCTCCACTATTTTAATTTATTTGTTTACATCAATTTCAGTGGGGCTTCTTGCAGGGATTTATCCGGCCTTTTTTATCTCAAGCTTTCAGCCATTATATGTTTTAAAGGGAAATTTGAAATCTTCAGGAAAAGGAATAGTTCTCAGGAATGTACTGGTTGTTTTACAATTTGCTATTTCCATTGCATTAATCAGTTCTACTCTTTTGGTGTACAACCAGATGAGCTATCTACTCAACAAACCTTTAGGTTTTGAAAAAGAAAATGTGGTAGTTCTAAATAGTGCTTTTAAACTGAATAATGATCCGGAAAATTTTAACTGGCAAAGGTTTGAAACATTTCGAAACTCAATATTAAAAATTGACGGCGTAAAGGAAATAGCCTATACTAGTGCTATGCCAGGAGATGTTTTACCTGGGTATATCATAAGAGTACCAGGGTCAGATGAAAAAGAAAGTATGGTGACCCGTTCGATTTCTTTTGGTGATAAAATGGAATCTGCCTTATCTATGAAAATGATGGAAGGTCGATTTTTTAGTAATGATTTTTCTGATTCCCTCAACATGATTTTAAACAAATCCGCTGTAGAAAAACTGGGAATTGAAAATCCCATTGGCAAAAAGATCGAAAATGTTGTAGATAATGGAGAAAATATTATTTTCACGGTTATTGGTGTTATTGATGATTTCCATTTTCAATCTCTTCATAATCAAATGGAACCTATTGTTCTATTAAGTATGAAATCGAATCAGGCATTTATCAATAAGGCTGTGATTAGTTTAGGAGAAGGTGATTTGAAATCTATTATGGCAAATATTGAAAACACCTGGCTTGAATTTTCTCCTGAAAGCCCATTTGATCCTTATTTTCTTGATCAAAATCTGGAACAATTCTACAAATCAGAACAATCTACCGGTCGTATATTTCTTATTTTCACATTTCTGGCAATCCTAATTGCTTGTATTGGACTACTTGCTTTATCTGCCTTTATTATAAATCAGAGAGTGAAAGAAATTGGGGTTCGGAAAGTAATGGGTGCAAGTATTGGTTCATTATTATTTCTTCTTTCCAGGGACTTTATTATCCTAATTATTATTTCATCCATAATTGCAATTCCTGCATCATATTTCTGGATGAAAGGCTGGCTGGAAAACTTCGCTTATTCTACAGATATCGGAATTGGCACATTTGTCATAGCAACTATAATAGCAATTGCCATAGGTCTGGCGACTGTAAGCATACAATCAATTAAAGCTGCGTTGCTGAACCCAGTGGATTCGTTAAGAGATGAATAGACTGAATTAGAAAAGGCTGATAGTAAAAACCAGCCTTTTTTCTTTATGCAAACGCAGGAATTCCTGTAATATCCGCACCCAGAATTAGTAAATGAATATCATGTGTTCCCTCATAGGTAACAACCGATTCCAGGTTCATCATGTGACGCATCATTGGATACTCGCCTGTGATCCCCATTCCACCATGAATTTGTCTTGCTTCTCTGGCAATTTCCAATGCCTTAGCAACATTATTTCTTTTAGCAAGGGAAATTTGAGGTGTTGTCGCTTTTCCTTCATTCATCAATCTGCCAAGGTTCCAGTTGATAAGCTGAGCTTTTGTAATCTCAGTAAGCATTTCAGAAAGTTTCTTTTGAACCAATTGAAATGATGCTATTGGTTTGCCAAACTGATTTCTTTCAAGTGCATATTTTCGAGCTGATTCATAGCAGTCCATGGCAGCACCTGTAGCACCCCATGCAATACCATATCTGGCTTTATCGAGGCACATCATCGGAGCACCAAGTCCACTTTTTCCTGGCAATAGGTTTCCTTTAGGGACTTTCACATCACTAAAAACCAATTCACCTGTACAGGATGCACGTAATGACCATTTACCATGAGTCTCAGGTGTAGAAAAACCTTCCATTCCTCTTTCCACAATCAAACCATGAATTCGGCCTTCCTCATTTTTAGCCCAAACAACTGCAATATCAGCTTTAGGAGAATTTGAAATCCACTTTTTTGCTCCATTTAAAACATAATGATCTCCCATATCCTTAAAATGAGTTTCCATTCCTGAGGGATTACTACCGTGATTAGGCTCAGTAAGACCAAAACATCCCAACATTTCACCTGAGGCTAATTTTGGTAAATATTTCTTTTTCTGTTCTTCTGAACCAAATGCGTGTATAGGATACATAACCAAAGATCCCTGTACAGAGGCCGTTGATCTCATACCACTATCCCCTCTTTCAATTTCCTGCATAATTAGTCCATAGGAGATATAATCTAAACCTCCCCCACCGTATTCTTCGGGAACGGTAGGCCCGAAAGCACCTATTTCTCCGAATTTTTTTACTATTTCATTAGGAAAATGATTATTCTCTGCCCAGTCCTCAATGTATGGCGTGATTTCCTTCTTCACAAAGTCCCTTATTGATGATCTAATCAGTTTATGTTCTTCAGATAGAAGATCATCAACTTGATAAAAGTCAGGAGACTCAAAATCATCAATAAAATTTCTTTTTTTTGCCTGTCCGTTTTGGGTTAATGTATCAGTAGACATAAATGGGTTATTTTTTATTGTTAATGCAAATTTAAAACTTTTTATACCTTACAACATGGCTAAGAAACAAATAGATTCAACAATTAGCGAACAAATAAAAAAGCTTCAGGAAAAATATGACGCTATGGGCCAGGATCTATCATCTTATCTTGATGGATTATTGTACGCAGACTATCTCACATATTGGGATTATGTACATTTAGACACTTTATTGAGCCTTCAAACGCCCCGAACGCATTTTCCGGATGAGAAAATATTTATACTATACCATCAAATAACTGAGTTATACTTCAACTTAATTCTTCATGAACAAAATCAGCTGATTGAAAAAATAACAATTTCGAAGGAAGAATTCTCAAAAAGAATCAACAGAATGATCCGATATTTTGATCATTTGATATCCTCTTTTGATGTTATGATAGATGGAATGGATTCCGAACAATTTCTTGCCTTTAGAATGGCTTTATTGCCATCCAGTGGTTTTCAATCAGGTCAATACAGAAAAATAGAAATTAACTCAACAGATTTTTACCTTCTCACGAACTTCAAAACAAGAGAAGAAAAGTTGGTAAATGAAAAATCTGAGATCAATGAAATCTATGAGTATTTGTATTGGAGAAGAGGAGCAACTGAATTAGCAACAGGAAAGAAAACACTAACCTTAAAACAGTTTGAGAAAAAATACGAAAAGGAATTCCTAGAGCAAGCTGTAAATGTTAAAGAAAAAAACATAAGGAAGATTTATTTAAAAAACTTCCAAAATGATGAAGAAATTATAAATCTCTTGAAAAAGTATGATGAAAATGCAAATATTATGTGGCCAATACAACATTTAAAATCTGCTGCCAGATATTTGCAGAGAGACCCTGATGTGATCAAAGCAACAGGTGGAACCAACTGGCAAAATTATCTACCTCCAAGAAGACAAATGATAAGCTACTTCCCAGAATTATGGAAGGAAGATGAAATTGAAGACTGGGGAATAAAATCGAATAAATAAAGAATGAAAGTAATAGGAGTTTTAATAATGTTACTATTAAACCTTACCATGTTTGGTCAGGTTGTAACTATTGAGACTTACTATGATAAGGACAGTACTCTTTTAAAAGATAAAGTCCAAATGATCCTGTCAGATTCATCCTTGACGGGGACATACAGCTCATTTTATCAAAACGGTTCAAAACTCGCAACAGGTTTCTACATCGATGGTATACCTGATAGCACATGGAAATACTACTATGAAACCGGTAAACTAAAAGCAGAAGGTTCATTTAAGCTGGGAAAACAAACTGGTTCGTGGACTTATTATTACGAAAATGGATCTAAAAAAGCTGAAGGATACATTACAAACGGCATAAGGGATGGTTATTGGATAAACTATTTTGAAAACGGTAGTCAAAAAAGCGAAGGAAGCTATTGGGATGGAATTAAAACTGGAATCTGGAATTATTTCTATGAAGATGAAAGCATAAAAGCACAGGCATACTACGAGAATGGCTCAGGTTATTATAAAGAATTTTACCCCACTGCAACTATAAAAGCCGAAGGAAGTAATAAAAACGAGAAAAGCATAGGTGAATGGAAATATTATTGGGAAACCGGGGAATTGCAGGCTTTGGGGAATTTTGAAAACGGACTCAAAAGTGGTCTATGGGAATATTATCATAAAAATGGCAATTTATCAGCAATTGGAGAATTTAATAATGGAGAGAGGACCGGATTATGGAAATACTATCATGAAAATGGAAATATAAGCTCCGAAGGTAATGTTATTTGGGACAAAAAAGACGGAACCTGGAACCTCTATTATGATACCGGAGAGCTGATGGGAGTTGGTGATTATAATAAAAACAACGGGAGTCTTGAGGAATATTATCCAAGTGGAACGTTAAAGTCTGAAGGTGAAATTATCAATGGTCAAAAAAATGGAACCTGGACATATTACGATGAGAAAGGAGTAAAAGAGGGTGAAGCCATATACGATAAAAATATTGGCGAATACAAAGGTTTCTACTCTGATGGTGGTGTTAAAATGCAAGGAACATTAAATGGTGACAGAAGAATAGGTGTTTGGACTTTATATGATCAATTTGGAAATGAGGTCGGAACATATCGGCCTATATATGAAGAAGATAAACCGTTTTTTAAGGTGACTGAAAACAAAGAAGAAATTTCTTCAGGTTCAAGTTCTTCTGAAATACCCGAATATAGATACAAAACGAAGAGTTCCAGATATTATGATTCAAGAATCAATGAGTTTAAAGCTGCAATTATTAGTGTAAATCCAGCATTGCTGGCAATTAATCAATTAGGGTTTGGTCTGGAATTTTACATGCAGGAAAGGCTGGGCTATGAGCTGGAATATAGATTATTTAGAAAACCATTTTTCACAAGTGAAGAAAACATAGAAATTAATTCTTTGTACCGAAGTGGTAATGGATTTGCTATAAAACAAAAATATTATTCTAAAGAAAAGAGAATTGGGTTATTTTATTTTGGACATGAAGTAAGATTTAATGTTTTAAAGCACAAAGTAAAAGTATTGAATGGAACAGGGCCTTTTGGAAGCGATATAATTGAACTTAATGAGACAAATATTGCTTATGGAGGCATGGTTGGCTGGAGATGGATGAAATCCGCCGGACATGCAGGCTGGACTTCAGATGTTTTTCTGGGCATAGATATCGGATATAGAAATCTATCTGAAAATTATTCGGACGAATCTCTCGATCAATACTTTACAGATGTGAATGATAACAAACTATACATTCCGATTCATTTTGGCATTAGTCTGGGCTGGGCCGGACCAAAACAAAAGAAAAAAGGAAATGAGTAAACATACTGTGATAATTGGAGCTACTCCAAATAAAGACAGATACGCATACTACGCAGCACAAGATTTAAAAAAATATGATTACGACTTTAGTCCTGTTGGAATTAAAAAAGGAATAGTAGAAGGCAAAGAGATTCTTGATTTGCGAAAAAAACCAGATATTAAGGGTGTTCACACCGTAACTATTTATCTCAACCCAACAAATCAAAGGGAATGGGAAGAATACATTCTTTCTTTAAATCCTAAGAGAATTATTTTTAATCCTGGAACTGAAAACCCAAGTCTTGTTGAAAAGGCAGAAAAGAATAACATTCAGGCAATTTACGCATGCACTCTTGTTATGTTAAGCGTAGGAACCTACTAATCTACTCACCTCCCTGGAACTCAACTTTTTCTCCACTTTCGTCAATATATTGCTTGTTTATAGTAGGTTTACAGATTACTCCTCTTTCCATCAATTGACTAACAGAATCCAGAAATCGTGAATTTTCAGGCGAAGAAAAGTCAATCTGATTATTCTGAAAAGTAAAAAGCTTAAGATCTTTTAAATCAATGATTTTTGATGGAATTGAACTTATAGAATTATCATTTATGTCTATCTCTTCAATCTGTTTCATATTGAAAATAAAATCAGGAAACTCAGAAAGATAATTCTTGCTAATTCGTATTACTTTCAATTGATCAAGCTTAGAAAACTCCTCTGGCAAGACGCTTATTCGGTTGTCCTGAAGATATACTTTTTCAAGTTTTCTGAGTTCTCCGATAGAGGATGGAACATCATAAATTTTATTATGAGCAAGGAAAAGTACCTCAAGGTTTTTTGCTTTCCCCAATGAAGCAGGAACCACTTCTATTTGATTATAATACAAATCAACTACTACCAGTTTTGGTAACTCGAATAATTCTGCAGGAATCTCATTGATTGCATTCTTGTAAAATGTAAGTTTTGTAAGTTTGGAAAGCTTCGATATCCCTTCAGATATGGTAACTATCTCATTTTCCATTAATTGTAGTTCATTCAACAGACTTAGATTATACAATCCCTTTCCTACATATTTTATACCGGATTTGTTAATCTTCAGTGTTTTAAGAGAAACTGGAAGTTCTATAGGCCCCTCTCCTATCTCTACTTTATTTTGACTAAGTATTAGCTCTTCCAGAAATACATTTTTCTTTAACTCTTTCTCAGGAATAAATGCTAAATCATTCGCAGTTAGGTCAATGTATTTGACCTTCTTCATGTTTTTGAACTTTGGAAGGCTCGGCTGACTGGATTTGAAAAATAAAAACTTCTTTTTAGAAGGTAATTGATTGTTGGTAAAGTAAAATCTTTCAACATTCGGAAGTTTTGGTATTTTAACTCGGCTTTCAAAAGAATTATTACTCCAATAAATCCTTTTTAAAGAGTCAAGCTGAGCCAATTCTTTGGGAAGTTTTTTGAAATTATTATTATGAATTCTTAATACTTTAAGGTTTTCAGCCTGAAATACGAATTCCGGAAATTCTTCAAGTAAACAGTTATTTAGATTTATCTCTGTGAGTGTATCTATGCGTTTGTTATTCTTATATCTCTCCAGGTTTTCTCTGGCTTCCCTTTCTTTGTCCTGTTTCATTATCTGCCTCAAAGAATCCACTACGCTTGCTCGTTTGTTTTCTTCCGATTCTCTGATTTCTACATCTTGCGGATAAACTGAAAATACCAGTGAAACAAGCAATACCCCTCCTGTAAAAAACCTTTTCATAACTAAAAATTTAGTTGACAAATCTAATTAGCTTTCTTCTAATTTCAACCACCGATTTAAGATAGTTTTTAGTTAACTTTGCACGTTTTGAAAATATAAATATGTCAGATAAGTCATCACAGGATAGAGGAAAATATTCAGCAAGTAATATTCAGGTACTAGAAGGTCTTGAAGCGGTACGAAAAAGACCGGCCATGTATATTGGAGATGTAAGTATAAAAGGTTTACATCACATGGTATGGGAAGTAGTAGATAACTCAATAGATGAAGCCCTTGCCGGATATTGCGATACCATAACGGTAGAAATACTTGAAGATAATTCAATTAAAGTAACTGATAATGGTCGGGGGATTCCTACTGATTACCATGAGAAAGAAAAGAAGTCTGCGCTCGAAGTAGTAATGACAGTACTACATGCAGGCGGAAAGTTTGATAAGGATACCTACAAGGTATCTGGAGGTCTTCATGGAGTAGGTGTTTCTTGTGTGAATGCACTATCCACTAAGTTAATTGCCACTGTACATAGAAATAATAAAATATATCAACAGGAATACAGCAAAGGAATACCTCAAACTCAGGTAGAAGAAAAAGGAGATACGGATATAAACGGAACTGTCATCCACTTCAAACCTGATGATGAGATTTTCACAGTCACTACCTATAATTACGATACAATTGCATCCCGATTAAGAGAGTTGGCTTTTCTGAATGCGCGTATTACTATCAAACTCATCGACAGAAGGAATTTTGATGAAAATGATGAGCCTATGTCTGATGAATTTTATTCAGAAGGTGGGCTGGTTGAGTTTGTAGAATACCTTGATGAGTCGAGAGAAAACCTCATACCCACACCCATTTACATGGATGGTGATAAAGGAACTGTTCCTGTTCAGGTAGCCATGACTTACAATACGAGCTATACTGAACATGTGGTTTCTTATGTAAACAACATTAATACCATTGAAGGGGGAACTCATGTTGCTGGTTTCAGAAGAGCGTTAACGAGAACTTTAAAGTCATACGCTGATAAATCAGGATTACTTGAAAAAGTAAAAATCGAGATATCAGGAGATGATTTTAGAGAAGGACTAACCGCAGTTATTTCTGTAAAAGTAGCAGAACCACAATTTGAAGGTCAGACTAAAACTAAACTAGGTAACTCAGAAGCAATGGGTGCTGTGGATATCACAGTTGGTGAAATGATCACTAATTACCTGGAAGAAAATCCCAAAGAGGCAAAACAAATAGTTCAGAAGGTTATCCTTGCTGCGCAGGCAAGACATGCTGCAAGAAAAGCAAGGGAAATGGTCCAAAGAAAAAATGTTTTGTCTGGAACTGGACTACCCGGAAAACTTGCGGATTGTGCTGACAAAGATCCTGTCGTTTCGGAACTCTATCTGGTTGAGGGAGATTCCGCAGGAGGTTCTGCAAAACAAGGTAGAGACAGACAGTTTCAGGCTATTCTTCCACTTAGAGGTAAAATTCTAAATGTAGAGAAAGCTCAGGAACACAAAATTTATGATAACGAGGAGATCAAGAATATGATCACTGCACTTGGTGTCTCTTTTGGAACCGAAGAGGACGAGAAAGCGCTTAACCTACAAAAACTTAGATATCATAAAATTATTATCATGACTGATGCCGATATTGATGGAAGTCATATTCGAACATTAATCCTTACTTTCTTTTTCAGATATATGAAAGAGTTGATTGAAAGAGGTTATTTATACATTGCTCTTCCTCCTCTCTACCTGATCAAAAAAGGGAAAAATGAACGTTATGCATGGACTGAAGATGATAGGGCCAGGATTGTTTCCGAAATTGCAGGCGATGGTAAAGAAGAAAATGTAAATGTTCAAAGATATAAAGGTCTTGGAGAAATGAATCCTGAACAGTTATGGACTACTACCATGGATCCCGAACATAGAAGTCTTAAGCAGGTTACTATTGAGTCAGCAGCAGAAGCTGATCATCTGTTCTCAATGTTAATGGGTGATGAAGTTGCTCCAAGAAGGGAATTCATTGAAAAGAATGCTAAATATGCAAAAGTTGATGTTTAATCAACAATCAGCATAAAAACAATTAATTATGAGGTTTATACTATTTATGATCCTATTTACTGGATGGGTGATTTCTTTTGGTCAAATTAATTATTGGCAACAGGAAGCCAATTATATTATTAATGTAGATTTTGATGTTACTACAAATCAATTTACTGGTAATCAATCAATTGAATACACTAATAACTCTCCTGATACATTAAAAAATGCGTTTTTCCATCTCTATTTCAATGCTTTTCAGCCGAACAGCATGATGGATGTAAGAAATCGAACTATTGAGGATCCAAGTTCTAAAATACAAGAAAGAATAGTTAATCTTACAGATGAAGAGATCGGCTATCATAAAATCGATAAACTTACGATGAATGATGAAAACGTAAGTTTCAAGATTGAAGGTACCGTCCTTGAAGCTTATCTTCCGAAGTCAATTGCGCCTGGAGAAACCGTGAAATTCTATCTGGAATATAATAGCCAGGTACCTGTTCAAATTAGAAGAAGTGGAAGAGATAACGAAGAGGGAATAGAATACTCTATGTCTCAATGGTTTCCAAAAATAGCAGAATTTGATAGAAGAGGATGGCATGCTCACCCTTATGTAGCTAGAGAGTTTTATGGTCCATGGGGAGATTATGAAGTAAATATCACTATTGATAAAGATTATATTATCGGTGGTACAGGTGTACTTCAAAACCCAAATGAAATAGGTTACGGCTATGAGGAAGAGGGAACTAATGTGAAAAGAAAAGGCAAGAAACTAACCTGGAAATTTACTGCTGAAAACGTGCATGATTTCATGTGGGGAGCAGATCCGGATTATACTCATACTAGTATTTCTACGAATAATGGAACCAAAATCCATTTTTTCTATCAGAAGGATTCTTTGACTGAGAAATGGGAAATACTCCCTGAATATGCTAAAAATGCTATGGAATACATCAATGATAATTTCGGTGTTTACCCATATAGTGACTTTTCTATTGTTCAGGGAGGTGATGGCGGAATGGAATACCCTATGTCCACTTTAATTACCGGGCATAGAGGTCTTAACAGTCTCGTCGGAGTTACAGTTCATGAAATGCTTCATAGCTGGTACCAGGGCGTATTAGCAACAAATGAAAGCTACTATGCATGGATGGACGAAGGTTTTACCACCTATGCAACAAGTATGACAATGAATCATCTATTTAGTGGAGGGTCTCAAAGACCCATGACTCGTAATTACATAGCATATTACAGGCTTGTTCAAAGTGGACTTGAAGAACCCTTATCGACTCATGCTGATCATTTCAACACAAATTATGCCTACAGTTTAGGTTCTTATTACAAAGGTGCTGTATCTGTTGCTCAATTAGGATATGTGATTGGAGAAGAAAATCTATCAAAAGGATTGAAGAATTATTTCAATACCTGGAAATTTAAACACCCAGATCTAATTGACTACATAAGAGTAATGGAAAAAACCTCAGGAATTGAACTCGACTGGTATTTTGATTATTGGGTCAACTCTACGAAAACTATAGATTACGGAATTGATACTGTTGTTTCTAATGGAGATGGAATAGAAATATCTCTTAAGAAAACAGGTGATATGCCAATGCCAATCGATCTGATTGTTACTAAAAAGGATGGTTCCAGCACTATGTATTACATCCCTCTTGGTATTATGCGAGGTGAAAAACCTAATGAAACGAGTATGCAAAGAACAGTATTACCAGATTGGTACTGGACTCACCCGGAATACTCCTTTACAATAAATATCCCGCTAGGAGATATTGAAAAAATTGAAATTGATCCAACAGTCCGCATGGCTGATATAGATCTTAGAGATAATTCGTATAAGACTGAAAATTAATAATTCGCTTTCTCAAAATCGTCATTCAACTTATAACTTGCAAGGCAAATGTTATCCTGTTTTGTCCATTTAATACTGAAATATTAAATTTCAGTATTACTTATCCAGCATTCGTCATTCCCCGAATTCCATTAGGAATTCTAGGGGAATCTGTTATGTTTTTCAGAATTGTTGATTTTAAAGAATAATACAAACGTGCAATAATACCTTTTAATTAAGTCCAGCTCCGTCCAAAGCGCCTGGCGAAAAGACGTAATAAAAATCAAGCATACTGCTCATAAGCAGTCTTAAAAACAAAACCCAGTTTTGTTCATTTTAAAACCGAAATATTAAGTCTTCGAAAGACATTTTTATTTATTGCCAATAGGAAAATACAACTTCATTTAATCTACATCTGCTTTAACTGATATTACCTGTGCAGGAGAAAGCGGATCATTTGAAAAGATTGTGATGGTTTTGTATTGTCGCCCTCTCCTATTTTGACCAGAAAGAATTACTTCAATTTGCATTGTTTCTCCACTTTTTAGTTCTTCATTTTGAATTTTTATTTCAATACAATCACAATTTGGTTCAATTTTCCTAATCACCAGCGGATTTTTACCAACATTTCGTAATTCAACCTGCATATTGACTGTGTCAGAAGAATTTAGCCTTCCAAAATCAAGTGTTGGAGTATCAATAAAAAGCCTCGGAATAACATTCATTTGATCTCCTGAAACAGGAGGGAAATATTCAATAACACTGGCTGTTATATCAAATTCTTTTGATGGATTCAAATGATCATTTGTATTAAGAGTGATCCTGAATGTTTGCCATCCAAGATCATTCGATGCAGAAACATCATAAGTAAGATTTAAAGTTGCAATCTCCTTAGGCCCTATTTCCGTTGGTTTCACTGCTATAGAAAGATTTTCAGGTAGTTCATTGAATTCAAAAAATTTGATGATACTATCACTTTCATTGTAGATTTCGAAAGTTTTATTTATCGGTTCTTTAGTACTTACCCTACCAAATGATATTTTACGAGTTGGAAACCTTAGTGAACCAATCTTCACTGGATACTGATCAGCAATAGTTTTTGGTTTTGGATCAACAACTCCTTTTATATAAAGATATTGCGTATAGTCATTGTCGAATGTAACTAACAATGATTTTCTGAATGGACCCGGCCTATTCAGTGGATTGTATTGAGCTGTAATTTTCCCTGTATCTAGAGGCGCAATAAGTTTTCCGGACCATCCTGAAGTAGTACAACCGCATGATGCACGAACTGAAACTATACTGATAGTGTCAGAAGATGTATTTATAAAAGTGAATTCATAAGATACTATCCCTCCTTCTTCCTCTATTTTCAGAAAGTCATGCTCCTTTTCGAAAAACTCAATTTTACCCTGTCCTGCAACAGATATAGATATAAGGATCAAGTAAATAAAATGAAGTTGTTTTACCATTTTCTAAATGAATATTAATAATTAATTGCACAAAGCTATCACAATTAATTACACAATACTTGATAAATGATGAATGGAAGAATAGGTTTGCGAAAAAATTCATCATGGCAAGAATTCTAACCGGGATACAGAGTTCAGGTAAACCACATCTGGGAAATCTATTAGGTGCAATATTACCTGCTATTGAGCTTTCAAAAAATCCGGCAAACGAATCTTTTTTCTTTATTGCTGATTTGCATTCATTAACAACAATTAAAGATTCTGAGATAAGAGTAAGTAATACTTTATCAGTTGCTGCAGCCTGGTTAGCCTGTGGATTCGATACTGAAAAGAATTTGTTTTACAGACAGTCGAAGGTGACTGAAGTTTGCGAGTTAGCCTGGTATTTAAATTGTTTTACGCCATTTCCAATGTTGGCAAATGCACATTCATTTAAAGATAAATCTGATAAACTTGCCGATGTCAATGCAGGTTTATTCACATATCCTGTACTGATGGCCGCTGATATTCTCCTTTATGATGCTGATATTGTACCGGTTGGAAAAGATCAAAAGCAGCATTTGGAAATGACCAGAGACATTGCCCAAAGCTTTAATCATAACTATGGAGAAACATTTGTAATTCCCACAGCTAAAATCGACGATAATGTCAAGACAATTCCGGGAACAGATGGACAAAAAATGAGTAAGTCATATGGAAATACAATAGATATATTCCAAACAGATAAAAAGCTCAGAAAGAATATAATGTCTATCGTGACAGACTCCACACCTATGGAAGACCCTAAAGATCCGGATAGCTGCAACGTTTTTAATTTGTATTCTATTCTTGCGAATGAAAACCAAACTGATCAGCTTAGAGCAAAGTATCTGGCTGGAAATTTTGGCTATGGTCATGCAAAACAAGAATTGTATGAACTTATTCTCGATAATTTCAACCCAATTAGAGAGAAGTATGATCATTTCATAAATAACTCTGAAATGATAGAAAATGAATTAAGAAAAGGAGAAGATAAAGCAAGAAAAATAGCCTCAGATGTACTACAAAAAGTTCGAAATAAGTTAGGTTACTAAAGCATATTGTATGACCAAACTATTTCTCTCAAATTCGAATCTTGTGAATGTAATATCAGTTTAACTGGGTTGGGTTCTAAAACAAGACGAGTGGGAATATTAGGGTAATCTTCACATTGCACCAAAACACCCTGATCAGCAGGCGCCAAATATATGCGATCATTTTTCTTAATATACTGATCAGCTATATATGCTAGCGGTTTTAGTATCTTATTATCCGGACAATATTCATCATGAACATTGAATATGATTTCTTCAAGATAATTGCCAAATTTTTTATCAAACTCTTCAGTTAATAATACAATTTCAAGCTTTAATTTTTCATAATTCGGACTATCTTTAGTCAAAAGACTAAATTGTTCTTTTTTTAAAATAATGGCGCTAAAAGAAGTGTTAAATTCTTGTGTCATCATGTTTATTAATAAACTAAAGTAATTTATAATTATTATAATATAATGTTATAATTATACGAATATTATAATTTTTAATGATTAAAAAATAAGTTTTTGTAAATATTTCAAATATGGAACTTAAAGAAAAGGTAGAAAAATGGTTGAGTTCATCCTCGATAGATAATCAAACTAAAGAGGAAATAATTTCATTGCAAGAGAAAAATGATGAAGAGTTAATCGACTCTTTTTATAAAGATCTGGAATTCGGCACAGGTGGTTTAAGAGGTATAATGGGAGTTGGTAGCAATAGAATGAACAAATATACTGTTGGTATGGCTACTCAGGGATTGGCAAATTATTTAAAGAAGCAATTTCCCTCGGAAGAAATTAAAGTTGCAATAGCACATGACAATAGAAATAACAGTCGATTTTTTGCTGAGACTGTAGCAAATGTTTTTTCCTCTAATGACATTACCGTTTATCTTTTTGAAGATTTAAGACCCACACCAGAATTATCATTCGCAATCCGAAAGCTTGGTTGCAAAAGCGGTGTTGTTTTGACTGCTTCACACAATCCAAAAGAATATAATGGATATAAAGCATACTGGGATGATGGGGCACAACTAGTGGCACCTCATGATAAAAATGTTATTGCTGAGGTCCAGAAGATTTCTTCTTTTGAGGATGTGAAATTCGACAGTAAACTAGAATTAATTCATTCAATTGGTGAGGAAATAGATCAGGATTACTATGATATGATCTCAAATCTTTGTCTTTCTCCAGATGCAATCTCCAACCAGAAAGATTTAAAAATAGTCTTTTCCTCTATTCACGGAACAGGTATAAAAGGTGTTCCGCAGATTCTTGAAAAAATTGGATTTAAAAATGTCATTATTGTAGATGAGCAGGCTCAACCTGATGGCAATTTCCCTACAGTGATTTACCCCAACCCTGAAGAGTCTGAAGCAATGAGCTTGGCTCTAAAAAAAGCGAAAGAGGTTGATGCTGATTTGGTTATGGCCACAGACCCCGACTCTGACCGGGTAGGGATAGCACTAAAAAATACAAAGGGAGAATTCCAACTACTCAATGGAAATCAAACCGGATCTCTCCTTATCTATTATTTATTGACAAAATGGAAAGAAAATGGGAAATTGAATGGGAAACAGTTTGTCGTCAAAACAATTGTAACCTCCGAATTAATTAAGGCAATTGCTGACAACTTCTCCGTTCCATGCTATGATACTTTAACCGGATTCAAATTCATAGCCTCCCTTATAAAAGAGTTAGAAGGAAAAGAGGAGTTTATTGGCGGAGGAGAAGAAAGCTACGGTTATTTAATAGGTGATCAGGTCCGTGATAAAGACGCTATAGCATCATGTGCGATTATAGCTGAAATGACCGCCTGGGCTAAAAATAATGGAATGTCTCTTTTTGAACTACTTATCCATATCAATGAAGAATATGGCTTGTATTTAGAGGGATTAAAATCAATAATTAAAAAGGGGAAATCAGGTGAGGAAGAGATTAAGGAAATGATGGTGAAATTCAGAGATGAACCTCCTACTACTCTAGATGGATCCAATGTTGTGACCCTTATTGACTACCAGGAGGGAATTAAAAAAGATTTAATTAATAAATCTCAGGAAAAAATTTATTTCCCAAAAAGTAATGTACTCCAGTTTTTAACTGATGATGGCTCCAAAATATCTGTTAGACCATCAGGAACTGAACCAAAAATAAAGTTTTACTTTTCTGTATTAAGTAAATTATCAAATAGTGATGACTATTTTGATGAAATCGATAAATTGAATTTGAAAATTCATAAGATTCAGGATGAATTAGGTATATGAAATAAAATAATGTAAAAATCTATGTAAAAATTATATTATTTTAATATGAATGTTTAATTTGCTGGGATTTTAAAGAGAAAAATATTGCTTAAGTGTTATTTCATCACCTAATAAACCTTTCGCCTTGGAAATACTATTAAGTTTTCTTTTAATAATTGTTGGATTTGTACTCTTAATCAAAGGAGCAGATTTTTTGGTTAATGGTGCTTCTTCTTTAGCTAAGAGATTTAATGTTTCAGATATAGCCATTGGTTTAACAATCGTAGCTATGGGTACATCTGCGCCTGAACTTGTGGTGAATTTGATCGCTGGTCCTGAAAAATCAGCAGCAGGCGGTAATGATGTGGTTTTTGGCAATATTATTGGCTCTAATATTTTTAATATATTCCTGATTCTGGGGATTTCCAGTGTTATTTATCCATTAACAGTTCAAAGAAACGCACTTTGGAAAGAAGTTCCCTACTCTCTTTTGGCCACATTCGTCTTTTTTATCCTGGTAAATGATGCTTTGTTCTTTGAAAAAGATTACAACTACCTTGATACTAAAGATGGGATCATCTTATTGGTAATGTTTATAATATTTCTTGCCTATATATTTATGAATCTGCAGAGAAATCCGGATTCCGGGGATATTGAAGACATTGAGATATTTGGGAGTGTTAAGACAACACTTATGATTCTGTTTGGAATAGCAGGATTAATATTTGGTGGTCAAATGATTGTTGAGAATGCTGTTTCTATTGCAGAAAACTTTGGAGTTAGTGAAAAACTAATCGGATTGACAATCCTGGCAGCGGGAACCTCACTACCAGAGCTTGCTACATCAGCAGTAGCTGCATTTCAAAAGAAATCAGACCTGGCTGTTGGAAATATAGTTGGTTCTAACATATTCAATCTGCTTTTAGTGTTGGGAACAACTGCAATTGTACACAATCCTCTCAGCTACAATGTATCTCTAAATATAGATATGTATTTAGTAATGTTTGGAACATTCCTTCTATTCATATTCATGTTTACACTCAATAAATACAAACTGGATCGAGCAGAAGGTGCCATTTATTTGATTTGTTTTGTAGCTTACTCATATTATCTGTTTGTAAGACAGTAAAGAATCCTCGACTAAAACATATTTCAAATGCTAACTAATATTGATCCGGAGAAACTCAACTCCTGGAAAGAGCTAATAGAACTTTTTAGTGAAAATAAATCCAGAAGTTTAAAAGATTTTTTTGAGATTGAAAAAGACAGGGGTTATCTAAGGAAATCCTGGAGTGATTTTTACATTGACTTTTCAAAGACTCACATCTCAAAAGAAATATTGAATTCATTCAAATCCCTTTTCAACGAGATTAAACTTGATGAGTCAAAAAACTCCATGTTTAATGGTGAACATATCAATCAAACTGAAGATAGAGCAGTTTTACATACAGCTCTGAGAAATTTTACCGATGAATTTTTAATGGTTGATGGTAAAAATATTCTGGCAGACGTAAGAGATGAGCTTGAGAGCATCAAGGACTTCGCTTACAAGCTGCATTCAGGTAAATTATTTGGTTATACTGGCAAAAAGATAAACACAATTGTAAATATTGGAATTGGTGGTTCAGATCTCGGGCCATTTATGGTAACAACAGCACTTAAACCATACTGGCAAGCAGATATCACACCATCGTTTGTATCAAATATTGATGCGAACGATTTATTGGAAAAACTCGAAAAATGTGATCCTGAAACGACTTTATTCATAATAGCTTCCAAGACGTTTACAACACAGGAGACAATGACAAATGCTCATTCAGCAAGAACCTGGTTCCTTGAAAGAGCAATAGATGAAAAATATATTAAGAATCACTTCGTCGCTGTTTCAACAAACAAGGAAAAAGTTACTGAATTTGGAATAGATCCTGACAATATGTTCGTGTTTTGGGATTGGGTTGGAGGTAGATATTCTTTGTGGTCTTCAATTGGGTTAAGCATTGCCTGCACTGTAGGTTACAGTAATTTTGAAGACCTCCTTCTGGGAGCCGAAGCAATGGATAAGCAATTCAGAGAAAGTAAATTTGATGATAATCTGCCAGTCTTACTAGCTTGTATTGGGATTTGGTACAATAATTTTTATGGTGCTGAAACACATGCTATTTTACCATATGACCATAGACTGAGTCATTTTAGCAGATACCTGCAACAAGGTGACATGGAAAGCAATGGCAAATACATTGATCGAAATGGTAAAAAAATCAATCACCAGTCTGGTCAAATTATCTGGGGTGAACCCGGAACGAATGGACAACATGCTTTCTATCAGTTGATCCACCAGGGTACAAAGTTAATTCCATGTGATTTCATTGGAATTGCAAAACCAAGCCATGAATTAATAGATCATCAGCAAAAACTACTTTCAAACTTTTTCGCACAGACAGAAGCATTAATGAATGGTAAGTCTGAAAGCGTAGTGAGAGAAGAGCTTAAAAAAGCTGGTAAAACTGAAACTGAAATAGATAAAATTGCCCCATTTAAGGTTTTTGAAGGTAATAAACCTACAATAACTATTTTGATAAAAGAATTGACACCTAAAAATTTAGGTTCTCTTATTGCTTTATATGAGCATAAAATTTTTGTTCAGGGAATCCTGTGGAATATTTTTAGTTTCGATCAGTGGGGTGTTGAGCTGGGTAAACAACTAGCAGTCAAAATTCTACCAGAAATCCAAAAAGGAGAAATTTCCAATCCTCACGATGAATCAACTTCATCACTATTGAAAAAATATTTCGAAATGATCAAAGACTGATATTGTACAATAATATTGATGTTGCTATCGCGACGTTTAGCGATTCAGCTTTACCACCTCCTTCAATTTTGATAGGTTTTTGAATAACTTCGGAAACTGGCTTTCGAATGCCATGAGACTCGCTTCCCATTACAAATATGGAAGGTTTAACTATGATTGATTTTGAAAGAGGCTGACCGTCGAGACTCAATCCATAAACAGGTAAATCAAGTTTTCTTATAGTCTCCACCAAATCACAATACTCAGGAATGACTCTCGTGAAGGACCCCATAGTTGAAACAATCGTTTTGTGATTATAAAAATCAGCAGTATCCATCGAACAAATAAGGTTGTCTATACCAAACCAGTCCATAGTTCGTATAATCGTGCCTAGATTTCCAGGATCTGAAACGCCATCGAGAGCTATTACGCTGGATTTTAAACCTAATTGTAGCGGTTTTGGTTGTTTTTGACTGGCAACTGCAAGACAGGTTTCGTTATTTTTAAATGAACTAATTGATATTAAATCACTTTTACTTAATAAAGAAAAATTATGATCATGAAATATATCTTTATACTGATCCGTTACATAAAGTGATTTAATTTCAAAATCAGAATTCAGCAATTCAAGCACATTCTTTACTCCCTCTACTGTGAATAGTTTTTCGCTGTTTCGATTCTTCTTAAGCTTTAAGCTTTTGATAAATTTAAGTTCATTTCGTGATATCATCTTAAATTGCAGTTGTTGCGCACAATATTAAAATATTTCTTTCTCTCAATTTTCTTGTCATCTTGCCTGGGATTAAAATACCTGAAGGATGATGAAAAATTATTGGTCAAAAACCCTGAAATTAAAGGTATTGATTCAAAGTATAAAAACGAAGCTTTAGATCTTTATCAGCAAAAAGCAAACAATAGAGTTTTCGGTTTCCCCCTAATCCCACAGGTATACCTTAATCAGTACGGTCAAAAAAAATACGACACTGCTAAGTATAATTCTAAAATCAGAAAGATTGAGGAAAAATACAACAAGAAAATTTCGAGAACCGATAAAGAGAAAAAAAAAGACAGGCTAAAATCTAAAAAGAATCAAAAAACCGAAAAGTATATAAAAAAAATCGACGAAGGAAATTGGTGGATGCGTACATTCGAACCCATAGCAATCTACGATTCCTCCCTTCATCAAAAATCCGTTAAATATATTGAACAGTTTCTTCATACCCGTGGGTATTTTAGGGCAAAATCAAATTTTGAGGTCTTATCTAAAAATAAGAAAAAAATCAATGTCGTATATAATGTAAAAATGGGCGAACCTTATATAATTGATAGTATCTACTATTCTTATGAGGACAGTACCATTAAACCTTTTCTGGAAAGTAATATCGAAGAATCAAATATTAGAAAAGGAAATATCTATAATCAAAATGATATTGAAAAAGAAAGAGAGAGGATTTTTGATCTAATGGCCAATAATGGTTACTATGATTTTAGTAAATCCAATATCTATTACAGAGTTGATTCTGTAAATCTTACTGGAAAAAGGTTAATTATTAATCAGGTCATAGCGAAACCAGAAGGAAAGTCTGGACACAAACAATACAAAATTGACTCCATAATCTTTACTACAGAAACCTCTACTAAAGTGAGATCAATATTTGATGTCAAATACTATAACAATGCAGTATATAGATTTGGTAAAACAAAATACAAACCTAAAATCCTGGATTGGAGATTAGCAATAAGAACAGATAGCCTTTACAGTCGGAAAAATACACTTTTAACACAGCAACAGCTGTCTTACTTAGATGCATTTAAGTTTGTTAATATCAACTATGATAGCACCGGAACAGATCTTATCGCAAATATTTTTACAAATCCCTTAAATCGATGGCAAACTTCGTATGAAATTGGTTTTATCATTAATACTTCTCAGCAACTCCCCGGCCCCTTTACAAATGTTGGTATTAAAAACAGGAACACTTTTCATGGTGTAGAATTAACTGAATTATCGGTGAATTTATCGCTTCAGGCATTTGATTATATAAATTCAAGTGAAAATGATAATCCAGGAATTTATTCCCTGATTCAGTATGGTGGTACTTTGTCTTTGATATTCCCTCAAATAATTTTACCAAAAGGGCCAACATTGAGTCGGAAGTTAATAGAGTTTAATCCCAGAACACGTTTTGCTGTAAACTATACATACGAAAACAGAAGAAGTGAATATGAAAGAACCATTTCAAATGCGAGTTTTTCATATTTATTTCAAAGAAATCAGGGGACATTGTTCAATATTAGCCCATTCAATCTTGGATATACTAATGTTAGATATCTCAGTCCTGAATTTAGACAGTTCCTTGATGATCAGGAAGCTTTAGGTAATGGATCTTTAAAAGCTGCTTTTCAATCCTCTGTGATAACAAGTATTTCCAGTGAAGTTGTCTTCAATAAAAACCAATATGGATTTAATCACAAGAATTCATCCTTGTTTTCACTGTTTGCGGAATCAGGTGGTACTATTTCTTCATTTTTAAAAGATAAACAGCCTCCGGTTATTGGAATACCAGATAACCTGGAAACTTTTCAGTGGTACAAATTTAGAGCAGATTACAGAGATCTCGATAGAATCAATATTAATACCGCATGGGCGTACAGAATCAATATTGGTATTGTGAATCCTTATGGTGAAAACAGAGCCGTTCCTTATGAAAAAAGATATTTTATTGGAGGCAGTAACAGTGTCAGAGCATGGCCTATAAGAAGACTTGGGCCGGGAGGCTTTGCTGTTTACCTAGACGATGACATAGAGAACTCCCCTATCAGACAAGTAGATTACAGTCTTGAACAAGGTGGTGATTTTATCATGGAGGGGGCTATCGAATACCGTGAAAAGCTGATTGGGTTTCTGGATTATGCACTTTTTATTGATTTTGGAAACATTTGGATTCTTAATAGTAATTTTGAACCAACAACCGGTAATGGAGAAAATGGTCAGTTTCGTTTCAATTCATTTTATAAAGAAATAGCAGCTGGAGTTGGCTTCGGGTTACGTTTTGATTTTAGTTTTCTTGTCTTTCGTTTAGATGGTGCTCTTCAAATTATAGATCCGGCTCAACCAGAGGGCAGCAGATTTTTGCTTAAAAATGCACGGTATCTGTTCCCTTTTGAAAATCAATATAAAGATATCTTTAGTAATAAAACAAGTTTGAATATAGGTATAGGATACCCATTCTGATATGGATAAAGAAGCAATTAAAGAGTGGTTTAAAAGTTTACAGGACGAAATATGTGAAGGCCTTGAAAAACTGGATGGCAAAGCATCTTTCCAGGAAGATATATGGAAAAGAGAAGGAGGTGGCGGTGGTCGTTCGAGAGTGATAACAAAAGGAGCACTAATTGAAAAAGGAGGTGTCAATTTTTCTGCTGTATTTGGAAAAACCCCAGCTAAAATACTAGAAGCACTAAAACTTCAGGAAGCAGATTTTTTCGCCACTGGTGTTTCAATTGTTCTACATCCAAAATCACCAATGGTTCCAATAATCCATATGAACGTCAGGTATTTCGAAATGAGTAATGGAACTTATTGGTTTGGAGGTGGTATAGACCTCACTCCTCATTATGTCTTTAAGGAAGATGCTGTTACTTTTCATAAAGCACTGAAGAATGTATGTGATAACTATTCAAAAAACTTCTACAATCAATTCAAAAAATGGGCTGATGATTATTTTTTTATCAAACACAGAAATGAAACACGTGGAATAGGAGGTATTTTTTTTGACAGACTTCATGAAAATTCAACCAGACTCAACAAAAATGAATTGTGGGATTTTGTAAAAGATGTTGGTAGAACCTTTGTGCCTGTTTATAGTAAAATTGCAAATAGAACACGAAATCTGCCTTTTTCAGATAGCGAAATAAAATGGCAAAAACTAAGGAGAGGACGGTATGTGGAGTTTAATTTAGTTTATGATAAGGGTACTAAATTCGGATTAGATACCGATGGGAGAACCGAATCAATCCTTATGAGCATGCCTCCTGAAGCAAATTGGGAGTATGATTACAAGCCTCATAATGATTCAAATGAATTGAAGACACAGAAATTATTAAGGAAAGATATTGACTGGTTAAATGATTGACTGGATCGCTTATATTGACACCCAGTTATTTCTTTTTCTTAATGGACTGGGCCATCCCTATTTAGATCAATTAATGATTTGGTTATCAGATAAATATATCTGGATACCGCTCTATCTGTTTATAATTTACAGCCTTTATCAAAAGTATCATTGGAAATTCTGGCAACCGGTTCTTGTAATACTCATTGCTATCGTTCTGAGTGATCAGGTTACATCAGGATTTATGAAACCTTTTTTTGAACGATTAAGACCATGTCACAACAATGAAATTATTAACTTAACTGTAAATATCGGAAAATGTGGGGGTAAATATGGATTCGTAAGTTCACATGCATCAAATACGATGGTTCTGGCTTTGATCATACATCACATTTTCTCAAATAACTACTCAAGAATTTTAATATTCTGGGCTGTATTGGTTGGATATAGTCGAATCTACTTAGGGGTCCACTACCCGGGAGATGTTTTGGGTGGAATGATTGTAGCTCTTTTTATTTTTTTACTTCTAAGATGGGTTTTTGATAATAAGCTAAGCTTTATGAAACCCCTTGCTTATTAAGTATCCTTTTGATGTATTTACCTAAAATATCAAATTCAATATTCACTTCATCCCCAACTTTCAATTGATTGAAGTTAGTATTTTCATAAGTATAAGGAATTATAGCTACTGAAAATGAGCGATCAGTAATATTGAAGCATGTCAGGCTGATACCATTTACACATACACTTCCTTTTTCTACCAATACCTCTTGAGTATCACCATGGTCAAAATCAAAAATCCAGCTTCCATCCTCCTCAGTGATTTTTGTAACAACAGCTTTTTGATCAACATGCCCCTGTACTATATGTCCATCAAATCTACCTCCTGAAATCATACATCTTTCGAGATTTACTTTCGATCCTGTGTTCAATCCTCCCAGATTGGATCTTTTTAATGTTTCATCTACTGCAGTCACCCAATGACTACCATTTCCAACCTCCGTAACAGTCAGACAAACCCCATTATGGCTTACACTCTGATCCACCCCCAATTCATTGCTAATCTTAGATTCCAGGCGAAAACTAACATTTGAACCTTCTTTCTTGATTTCTTTTATCTCACCTACTGATTCAATTATTCCTGTAAACATATTTTTTATACTCTGTACTGGTTAATTTTAGATGCAATTTATGGAGAAATTAGAAGATAGTTATAAAGCTAAAGGATTAAGAAAGCAGTTACTCAAAGAAGTAAAGTCAAAGGGTATAAAGGACGATAATGTACTTAATTCAATGGCAAAAATACCCAGACATTTTTTCTTTGATCCAATATTTATTTCTCACGCATATGACGATAAAGCGTTTCCAATTGGTGAAGGACAGACCATTTCGCAACCCTATACTGTAGCCTTTCAATCAGAGCTTTTGGAAATCAAACCGGGAGATAAAATTCTGGAAATTGGTACTGGCTCAGGCTATCAGGCCTCTATTCTTTGTGAAATGGGAGCAAATGTTTACTCAATAGAGTATAATGAGATCCTTTTTAAAAAAGCCAAAAGAATGCTTAAATACCTGGGATATACTGCACAATTGTTTCACGGTGATGGATCTTTAGGATTAAAAAAACATGCACCGTACGATGGAATTATAGTAACCGCAGGCGCTCCAACTGTACCAAAACAGCTATTAGCTCAATTGAAAGTGGGTGGTATTCTTGTTATTCCAGTAGGTGATAACAAAACCCAGAAAATGATGAAATTCATAAAGTCATCAGAAAACAAGATTGTAAAAAAGGAGTATTCAAATTTTGCGTTTGTACCTTTGCGGGGCAAAGAAGGCTGGAAACTCTAAAGTATGTCAAGAAAAGCAAAAAACTGTAAAGACTCGTTTGTAACGATGACGGAATTGGTACTGCCCAATGATACCAATACTTTGAATAATTTAATGGGTGGTCGTCTAATGCACTGGATGGACATCGCCTCCGCAATTGCAGCTCAGAAGCATTCCAACAGAATAGTTGTAACTGCATCAGTAGATAACATCTCATTTTCTAAACCTATTCAATTTGGTAATGTGGTAACTTTAAATGCATTTGTTACCAGAGCTTTCAATTCTTCAATGGAAGTCTATATTAGTGTTACTGCTGAAGATATTCCTTCAGGAAAAAAAACAGAGACAAATACAGCATTTTTCACTTTTGTTGCTGTTGATCAGACAGGAAGACCGATCGATGTACCTGAAGCAATTCCTGAAACTGATTTTGAAAAGGAGTTATTTGATGGTGCATTAAGAAGAAGGCAGCTAAGACTGGTGCTGGGTAAAAGAATGAAACCAGAGGATGCAAAAGAACTAAAATCAATATTTAAGCTAAATGATTGAGGATAGATTTCTTCATTTATTAATCGACGAGGAAATTTTTCTTATCGAAAAAGAAGAAAAAAGTGATCCTCAGGTACAGATAAAGCAAGACCATTCTGCCAATGAGGTGAACGAGGGCCACACAGAGGTTGATATCAATGCCCAGAAAACGCAATCTGTAAAACTTTTGATAGCTCTAGAAAGTATAAACGATGCTGAAAGAGAATTCCTGACCAAAATAATGGCAGCTATTAATGTTTCTGATGAAGAATATAAAATTGTGACTGGTACTACTAAAGATATTCCGAATTACCCAAAGGCATTACTTTTTACTAAAAACCCAAAATTCACTTTATATGAGGTCTATAATTTCAGAAAAACTGAACTTCTAACCGCACTCTCATTAGGACAGCTTATGGAATCAAAGGAAGAAAAAAGGAAGCTATGGATGGCCTTAAAAAAATGGTTTAATATTAGCTAGCTTCAAATATTTCTTTAAGTTTAGAACGCAAAGACTCCCCTCTTAATCCCTTAGCAATAATTTTACCGTCAGGACCAATCAGATAAGTAGCAGGAATAGCATTTACATTATAATCCAGTGCAGCTTCAGAATTGAAGTATTTAAGATCTGAAACATGTTTCCAAGTTAAACCATCTTTTTCGATAGCAATTATCCAATCATCTTTTTTTCTGTCCAGAGATACACCAAAGATTTCAAAGTTTTCATCTTTGTATTCATTGTATAGCTTTACAACATTTGGATTTTCTGCCCTACAGGGTCTGCACCAGGCAGCCCAAAAGTCAATAAGTACATAATTTCCCCTTAGAGAACTTAATGCTAACATTTCACCATCCGGTGTCTGAAGTTCTATTTCGGGTGCTTCAGATCCAATAGCTAACTTTTTATAATTGGCAACTTCTGAGATCAGATCTCTTGAAAAGAAATGGTCAGGAGACTCCTTTTTATAAACTTCAGCAATTTTTGATGCAAAATCAATGTCATCTTCCAGCTTAATGTAATTGATACCATAAATACCCACGATTGAAGGTGCAGCTTCTTCAATCTTCTCCTTCATTAGATTATCGTATTTGTCCACCAAATAAAAATATTGATCCCTTATTTCAACCAGTAAATCTGAATCGCCATTATTCCTCGCAGCCATGGCCTCCTGATTTAATAATTGAATATCGGCCTGTTTTTTTCTTGCCAGACTATCCATAGTTCTCATCATCGCTGTAGTTTTTGATCCGGAAACTTCTGAGAATCCATCTGGTCTGCCACCATCAACATCAACCTTTACGTTATCTTCATAACCCGTAAGTATCAAATTGACTATTTGCCTGTTAGAAAAATTTAATCTTAAAAAGACTTCACTTTCAAATTTTCTGGAAAATTCATAATCACCATTATCATTTACCTCAGTTGAATCTATTTTAACAAATCCCCCTTCCTTCAATTCCTGCATGTAAACCCAATTACCGGCTGGATTTTGGACATTACCGTAAACCTTCGTGACTTCTGATTTCTCTTCAGAACATCCAAATGCTACAATTGCAAATGCAATAAATATTGATATATATTTCATTTTTTTATAAGATTAAGTCTATCAACTAGCAATTTATTGGTCAATTTCGGATCAATCTTGCCCTTAGTTTCTCTCATTATCTGGCCCATAAAAAAGCCCGTTAAACCCTTTTTACCAGATAAATATTCTTTAACCTTCTCAGGGTTGCTATCCAAAATTTTATCAATAACAGGAATTATTTCGTAAACATTCCTTTCCTGTTTCAAATTTAAGTCATTTACACCATCAGAAGGTGTTTTATCTGGATGTTCAATCAGATATACCAGGATTTTTTGTGCTGCAGAATTACTAATAGTCTTTTTATCGATCAAATCAATAAGTAAACAAAGGTTCCTGGGTGATACAATTTGATCTATTTCTCTTCCCAGCTCATTTCTGTGTTTTCTAATTTCTCCATTTATCCAATTAGAGATCAATTTATATTTATTTGAAATATGTGAGCACTTTATAAAGTAATCATAAACTGACTTCTCTTCAGATATCAAATATGCTTCATTCTTTTCCAGCTCAAATTCTTCAATTAATGAGGCAAAAGCATCCTGTGGTAAGGTAGGTAACTTTGTTTTTAGATGCTGTATCCAGGAATTCTTAACTTCTACCGGAGCGACATCAGGTTCAGGAAAGTATCTGTAGTCATTTAGGACTTCCTTTTCCCTCATTGGACTTGATGTATCTGTATCTGGATTGTAGGTTCTGGTTTCTGAAACTACTATTTCTCCTTTACTCAAAATCTTTGTCTGCCTTTTTATTTCACTGTCTATTGCTTTGGCAACATACCTAAATGAATTCATGTTTTTGAGTTCAACTTTGTTTCCAAGTGTATCCCCCTGTTTATTTAATGAAACATTTGCATCACACCTCAATGAACCCTCCTCCATATTTCCGTCACTGATATCAAGATATCTAACTAGTCTTCTTATTTCAGTTAAAAAATTTGCTGCTTCAACTGAAGATGTCATCACCGGATCTGTGACAATTTCCAATAATGGTACCCCAGCTCTATTCAGATCTATGTACGAACTTCCATCAGACTTATGGATTGATTTGCCAGCATCTTCTTCAAGGTGAATCTTAGTTAATGAGACATATTTATTTTCTCCAGTCTCATTTTCAACCCATAACCCTCCTCTTCTGCAGATTGGATTAGCATCTTGAGTGATTTGATATCCTTTAGGCAGATCAGGATAGAAATAGTTTTTTCTATCGAATGTTAAAGTGTCA
>CAYTFO010000005.1:31770-32623 GCA_964437135.1 uncultured Roseivirgaceae bacterium
TATGGAACAATTCATTGCCAATCCAAGCTTTACTGCTGATGTAATTGCTTCTTTATTTAAAACAGGTAATGTTCCCGGATGCGCAATGGTATTAGCAGTAAGATGCGTATTTTGATCACCTCCGTATTTATTAACTGCTGAAGAAAATAATTTAGTCCGGGTAGATAACTGAACGTGAACTTCAAGACCTATGACAACTTCAAAAACATCACTCATACTAAGCTGGAGCCTGAATTTTTTCAAATACAATTTTCTTTCCTAGATCCAATGCTTTTTCAAGACCAGAAATATCCTTTCCTCCGGCAGTAGCATAAAATGCCTGTCCACCTCCCCCTCCTTTTATTTCCTTCGAGATCTCACGAACCATTTGACCAGCGTTAAGATCATATTTACTGGTTAATGAATCAGATATCATGATTGAAATTATTGGTTTGTTATCAATATTAGCTCCAATGATTAAAACAAGATTTGAAACTTCATTTTTAAGTTCAAAAGATATATTCTTAAGAATGTCAGATCCAGGAAAATCTCCATGAAAAGCAGAAAAATTGATTTCACCAACTTGTTCTAATGAATCCAGCACCTCTTTTTTTAAACTTTTGGCTTTTTGTTTGTTAAATTCCTCGATTTTTTTGAGTAATACACTCCTTTCGTCTAGTATTGAATTAATTGCCTTTACCGGATCTTTTGGATTCTTTAATAAGTCGTCAATCTCAGAAAGCTTATTTATTTTTTGGTTTACATAATCTTCCGCTTTTTTGGCAGTAATTGCCTCGATTCGTCTCACGCCAGCAGATGACGATGCCTCTGAAATAATCTTAAAGAAACCTATGTGGCCTGTACTGGGAACATG
>CAYTFO010000005.1:32633-41090 GCA_964437135.1 uncultured Roseivirgaceae bacterium
TGTGTACCACCACATAATTCAACAGAAAACTCCTTATCAAATGTAATTACTCTCACAAAATCACCATATTTTTCTCCAAATAAAGCCATAGCACCCATTTGCATAGCCTCATCAATGGGAATGTTCCTCTTCTCTCCCAGCAATATGTTTTCCCTTATTTTCTCATTCACAATCTTTTCAACTTCAAGTATTTCCTCTTCAGTCATTCTTGAAAAATGCTCAAAATCAAACCTCAATACTTGATCATTTACTAAAGAACCTTTTTGCTTCACATGGTCTCCGAGTACTTTTCTTAATGCTGCATGTAATAAATGAGTAGCACTGTGATTATTTTGAGTATACTGTCTTTTTTCCTGATCAACTACCAATTCAAATTCCTTAGTTAGATTTTCAGGAAGCTTTTTTACGAAGTGGACAATTAAATCGTTCTCTTTTTTGGTATCAAAAACTCTGATAGTTTCATCTCCATTTGAAATGGTACCTGTATCTCCGACCTGTCCACCACTTTCAGCATAAAAAGGTGTTTTATCGAATACAATCTGATAGTATTCACCCTTCTTCTGTGTTACCTTCCTTGTTCTTAGTACTTTACTTCTATAAGTAGTATTTTCATAGCCTACAAATTCAGGAAGTTTAGCAGATTCAGCGATAACCTGCCAATCTCCTGTATCCTGTTGAGCAGCATTTTTGGACCTGTTTTTCTGTTTTTCCATTTCACTGACAAACTCATTTTCGTCAACAGAAAGTCCATTTTCTCGAGCAATCAGAGAGGTCAGATCAAATGGAAATCCATAAGTATCGTACATCTCAAATGCATCTTTTCCACTTATAACCTTTCCTTTTACCTGATTTTTAAGTGTGTCAAATCTTCTCAATCCATTTTCTAAAGTCCTCAAAAATGAACTCTCTTCCTCTTTTATTACTTTGCTCACAAACTCTTTCTGTGATGAAAGTTCCGGAAAGACACCATCAAATTGTTGCGCCAGAATTGGAACCAATTGATAAATTACCGGTTCTCTGAATGAAAGGAAAGTATATCCATATCGAACAGCTCTTCTAAGTATTCTACGTATCACGTACCCTGCTTTTGCGTTACCCGGCATTTGTCCATCTGCGATAGAAAACGAAATTGCTCTCACATGATCAGATATCACTCTTAATGCAATGTCAGTTTTTTCATTTGCCCCATATTCAACATTTGCTTTTTTAGCCAGATAAGAAATTAACGGTTGAAAAACATCTGTATCATAATTTGATTTTTTCCCCTGAATGGCCATAACCAGCCTTTCAAAACCCATGCCCGTATCCACATGTTTTTCAGGTAGATTTTCCAATGACCCATCTGATTTACGATTAAATTGAATAAAAACAAGATTCCAGATTTCAATTACTTCCGGGTGGTCCTGGTTTACGAGTTGACTTCCGGGTATTTTTTTTATCTCATCTTCTGAACGAAGATCAATATGTATCTCTGAACAGGGTCCACATGGCCCTGTATCTCCCATTTCCCAGAAATTATCTTTTTTATTACCATCAAGAATCCTGTCTGCATCTATTAATGTTGACCAAAAATTTGATGCATCATTATCTTTTTCAATGTTTTCTGCTTGATCTCCTTCGAAAACAGTCACATAAAGCCGATCTTTTGGCAGTTTGTAAACATCGGTAAGAAGCTCCCACGACCATTCTATGGCTTCTTTTTTGAAATAATCACCAAAAGACCAATTCCCAAGCATTTCAAACATGGTATGATGGTAGGTATCCAGACCTACCTCTTCCAGGTCATTATGTTTACCCGAAACCCGAAGACACTTCTGTGTATCCACTATTCTCTTTTGTTCCGCACTTATATTTCCCAGGAAAAAATCCTTAAATTGATTCATCCCGGCATTGGTAAACATCAATGTTGGGTCATTTTGAACTACAATAGGTGCCGAAGGAACAATTTTATGGCCTTTACTTTGAAAAAATTCTAAAAATTTTCCTCGAATCTGCCTTGAATCCATATTTATCTCTGATATTCTTGAATAATTTACTAATTTGTAAAACAGCTATTAAAAATCTAATTTTGCGCTAACAAAAATGTAAGTGTATTGATTTTGAATACATAAGCAAAATTACCTCTTAAATTACCAATGGCAAGAATAAAATACTATTACGATACTGAATCATGTAGATATGAGAGAATAAAAGTATCGACTTGGGATATAATTCTTAATGGAATGGGATTTTTAACACTGGCACTATTACTAGCTGGTGGAATAGTGTTTGTTTACATCAAGTATTTTGAATCCCCTGAAGAAGCCCAGTTAAGAAAAGATAACGAAGAACTAAGATTGTATTATGATTTACTATCTCAGGATATGCAGGAAACCTATAAAATGCTTAAAGACCTGCAGGAAAGAGATGATAACATATACAGAGTGATATTTGGAGTTGATCCTATTCCTGAAGAAATAAGGACTGCGGGTACAGGTGGATCAAACAGATATAAAGAACTAATGGATCAGGGGCTTGAACGAGAAGAGTTAGTCGTGGATAACTATTCACGAATGGATCAGATCAAAAAGCAGATGTATATTCAAACAAAATCTTATGATGAAATAATTGAGCTAGCAAGAAATAAAGAAGCTTCTTTAGCATCGCTACCCGCTATCCAACCTGTAAGTAATACAAACTTAAATAGACTGTCTTCAGGCTTCGGGTATAGAATAGATCCAATTTACAAAGTAAGAAAGCCACATAATGGAGTTGACTTTTCTCTTCCAAAAGGAACACCAGTATATGCTACAGGAGATGGTACTGTCAAGTTCACAAAAACAAGCTTCAGCGGTTATGGAAAGCAAATAGAAATAGACCATGGATTTGGTTATGTAACCAAATACGCACATCTTGATGCATTTGCAGTAAAAAAAGGGCAAAAAATCAAGAGGGGAGAATTAATTGGCTATTCTGGAAATACAGGAAAATCTACAGCTCCACATCTTCACTATGAAGTTAAGCTAAATGGAAAGCCTGTAAATCCGGTTCACTATTTTAGCAGAGATCTTAACCCTGAAGAATACGAAGAAATTCTAAGACTTGCATCTATAGAAAACCAGGCACTGGGTTCATATTAAGAAATGATAAATTAATTTTAAAGCCGGTTTTTCCGGCTTTTTTTATGAAAAACTACCTCCTGCCTTTTATTGTAATTTTTCTTCTAAGTTGTAAAACTCAACAAGTTGTATCTACTCAACCTGTATATGAAGAAAATGTAAATGACACATTGATTACCTCTAAGGTTGATTCCATACCATATTACCTGACCTTAAAAGGTGATACTTTATATACGCTTGACAACTCTGTAGTCTTAACCGCTTTTCGTGTAATCAGGGATTCTATTCATTTGGCAGCAGTTGGTGATATTATGATGGGTACCAACTTCCCGAATTCTTCGTATCTACCCAAAGATGAAGGAAGGGTATTATGGAAAGAGGTAAAATCTTCATTAGATTCTGCAGACATTACATTCGGAAACCTGGAAGGTACAATTCTTACTGAAGGCGGGGATCCAAAAGAATGTAAAAATCCAAAAGCATGTTACCTTTTCAGGACACCTGAATATCTGAGTTATCATTATAAAGATGCAGGATTTGATTTATTAAGTATTGCAAATAATCATGCCAATGATTTTGGAAAAGAAGGTCGTCTAAATACTCAAAAAGTTCTGGACTCCTTAGGAATCCTCCACGCCGGGTCTATCGAACTACCCTATACTATCTTAAGAAGAAAAGATATTGTTATTGGTTTACTTGCAATGTCTCCAAATAAAGGTACAGTTTTATTCCATGATGAAGAATATGCAATTGAGATTGTTAACCTGCTGGATAGTATTGCGGATATTGTAATTGTATCATTACATATTGGTGCAGAGGGGGCAAAAAATCAAAATGTCACAAGGAAGACTGAGTTTTACTACGGTGAAGACAGAGGTAACGTATATGAACTCTCACGTTTATTAATTGATGAAGGAGCTGATTTAATACTGGGACATGGACCCCATGTAGTAAGAGCACTTGATATTTACAAAAACAGACTTATTGTTTACAGTATGGGCAATTTTCTCACGTATGGTAGGTTTAATCTTAGAGGACCTGCAGCTTATGCTCCGATAATTCATGTTAATTTGAAAAATAATGGTGAATTTTTAAGTGGAAATATTGAATCTTTCATTCAGGATTATAATTTTGGCCCCATTAAGGATTCTAAGCAAAGAGCTTTAAAGAAAATCATGTATTTAACTGAAAATGATTTTCCTGAAAGTGATTTAAAAATTGACGAATCGGGAAAGATTAGTTATCTTAAACGCTGAAATAGAAACAAGTGCCTTATAAAGAAAAAGAGATAGAAAAAAAATACTTCACGATAGGTGAAGTAGCCGATGAACTTGGTGTTGCTACCTCTTTAATTAGATTTTGGGAGTCCGAATTTGACATCATAAAACCCAAGAAAAACAGAAAAGGTAATAGGCAATTTACAAAGCAGGACATAAAAAACGTCAAGTTAATCTACCATTTGGTCAAAGAAAAGGGTTACACCCTACAGGGAGCAAGGGACTTTATAGATCAGGGTATAGACGAGGCAAACAGCAAAGTTGAACTAATCGAATCTCTCAAGAATATCAAAACATTTCTCGAAGAATTACGCAGTAAGCTCTAATTATTGAAAGACTTAATACAAGAAAAGATAGCCCTACAGTTGATTCCGGGCATTGGAAATGCTAATGGAAAGCAGCTGATCAGTTACATAGGAAATATCGGTGATATTTTCAATGTCAATCGCAAAGAATTAAATAAAATACCAGGTTTAAGGGAACATACTTTACATAGCATTCTCAATAAGGAAACTTTTAGAGAAGCTGAAAAAATACTGAATGAATCAAGCAAAATGGGAATTTCAATTCTCCATTTTACAGATGCTGATTATCCTGATTCTCTGAAAAATATATTGGATTCACCTAATATTCTGTATTGCAAGGGAAATATAAATCTGAACGCGATGTATTCCATCAGTATTGTGGGAACAAGAAATGCTACAGCCTATGGGGAAAGTATAATAAATCAGATTATAAATTCATTAGTTCACCTGAAACCCACAATTTATAGTGGGCTCGCGTATGGAATTGACATACTCGCTCATAAATCTGCATTGAAGTCAAATGTTCCTACGGTTGCAGCACTTGCAGGAGGTTTGGACAAAATATATCCGGGAATCCACAGTAAAGTAGTCAATTCTATGTTACAGAATGGCGGAGGGATTATTTCGGAACATCCTCCGGGAACAAAACCTGAAGCTCACCAATTTCCGGCAAGGAATAGGATAATAGCAGGGATTAGTAATGCTACAATCGTAGTTGAAGCTGCCAAAAAAGGTGGTGCTCTTATTACAGCAGAAATTGCAGATTCATACAATAAACCTGTTTTTGCCGTTCCCGGTAATATTGGGAATACCTATTCAGAAGGCTGCAACAATCTAATTCAGTCACAAAAAGCATTGATATATACAACTATTGAAGATGTTCTCACTCACTTAAACTGGGATCTTGATCCTGAAATTCACAGACGTCGTGAGTTGATTCTTTCAGATTTGAATGACGAAGAGAAAGCAATAGTTAAGTTGCTCCAGCAAAATCGGGAAGCAATTGCAATCGATGAATTGTCATGGAGAAGTCAGGTGCAAATAAATAAACTTGCTAATACGCTATTGCAATTAGAATTTAAAGGTGCCGTTAAAAGTTTACCTGGAAATAGATATCAAATCTATTAAAATGGATAAAAAACCGGAATCAGAAGTACTGATGCAATCCAAAATATCAGCGTTAGCCAAATCCCAATTTTCATAAAATCTTTGAACCTGTATCCACCTGCAGTAAATACCATCGTGTTTGTTTGATAACCTATCGGTGTAATAAAACTTGCCGAAGCAGCTACCATCACTGTAATCAAAAAGGGTAATGGACTCACTCCCATTTCTGTTGCTAAAACAATTGCAATGGGTGCAAAGATCGCAGCTGTTGCATTATTTGACATAACTTCAGTCAATAGGTTTGTGGTCAAATACAACAATGCCAACACCCCGATAGGTCCGAATTGACCGGATATACTAATAAATAGTTCAGCAATCTGATTTGTTAGTCCGGTTTTATTCATTGCAAATCCCAGGCTAATTGTACCAGCAAGAACAAAAACAATCTTCCAGTTGATTGCTTTATACATTTCATTCATCTTTATTGTTCTTGTTATCAGCAGTAGCATAGTACCCAAAATTACACTGCTTACTAATGGAAGTATTTTGAATATTGAAAGTGTGATAACCAGAAAGAAAACACTTATTACCATACCGAATTTCTTTTTATCAAAATCGATAAGACCTTCCTGTGAGAGAATCAAAAAGGGAGAATCCGTTTTCATTTCATCGCGTTTCAAATTTTCAATTCGGTGAGACTTCATTTCGATCAGCAAAAGATCTCCCGCTTCTAGTTTAGCATCATGTATTTTTTCATTAAGTACTTCTTTATTTCTGTATAATGCCAATGGAATAGCTCTGAATAATCTCCTGAAATCCAATTCTCTTAATGTACTTCCCACAAAACTAGAACCACTTGTAACAACCATCTCGATCAATGAGGTATTTCCACTTGTTGCATAATGATCTCCAACTTTTAAATAATTGTTGGTAAAGTCTATGCTTAACCTCTCTTTCAGAGATTTTATTTTATCAATATTAGATCTTATTTTTAAAATATCCCCGGCTGCAAATTCGAAGTCACCGGGAGGTAGAGTATAAATATTTTCATTTCTCCATAACTCAATAATATCTACTTCAAGATCCTTCTGAAATACTGAATCCATAATTGATTTTCCCACCAAACTTGACCCTTTTAGTATTTCAATTTCTGTAATGTAATTTCGTAAATCATTCTTTTGATCTTCGAAAATCGTACGGTCAGGAAGGAATTTTCTTGCAACAAAATATAGAAAAACGGCACCCAAAATAAGTAATATAAAACCAATAGGTGTGGATGTAAATAAGTTAAAACCGTCAATTCCGTTTTTTTCTGCTATTCCACTTACCAGCATATTGGTAGAAGTACCCATTAATGTACAGGTCCCGCCAAAAATTGAAGCATAGGACAATGGAATCAGCAGTTTTGAGCTACTTATATTAGTCTGATGCGAAATACTCTGAATTACAGGGATAAACATAGCTACAATGGGTGTATTATTCATAAATGCTGATGAAATACCAACAAAAAAAATCATAAGCAGCATGCCCATATTGAAATTGGATTTAAATAAATCCCCGAGTTTTGGTCCAAAAACCTGTAAAGCACCTGTTTGTAACATAGCATTACTGAGAACAAACATAAAAGCAACCGTTATTGTAGCACTATTGCTAAATCCACTAATACTTTCCTCCGGCGTTAATATACCTGTAACAGTAAGTGCCACAATTATTGATAAAGCCACAAAATCAATCGGGAATCGATCCCAAATGAATAAGACTACTACTACTCCGATAATTAAGAGTACTATGTAAGCTTCTAAACTCATTTATATTTCGAAAAAATTTTATTAGCAATTTCTAAAGACTCTGAAAGTGCCTGCTTGTCGATTGAAACCTGCTCTTCATTTTCAGATACGATATTCAAGGTGTCTATATTTCCTGTAAGGTCATCTTTCGCCATTGGGCATCCACCATAACCTAATAATGCGCCATCGATTCTTCGACAACCAGTCTCAATTACAGCTCTTATCTTAGCTATCGAAGTTTGAGGTGCGGAATGTAAATGAGCCCCAAATTCAATTTCAGGAAATGATTCAATTAATATCGGGAGTATTTCTTTTATCTGTTTTGGTTCTGAAACACCAATTGTATCTGCTACAGAAACTATTTTAACATCAACAGACTGCAGCTTTTTAACAAATTCTTCAAGTACAAATTTATTATAAGGATCACCATAAGGATTTCCAAATCCCATACTTAGATAAACCACCAAAGTTTTATTGAATCTTTTAGTAAGATTATTTATTTCCTCAACGGTAACTAATGCCTGCTCTATGGTTTTATTTGTATTTCTTAATTGAAATGTTTCAGATACTGATAAAGGAAAGCCCAAATATTCAATTTCCTCAAAAGCACAGGCATCCTCGGCACCTCTTTTATTGGCTATAATTGCCAGAAGTTTTGATTTTTTATTGCTCAAGTCAAGCTTTCCAATTACATCTGCAGTGTCACTCATTTGAGGAACTGCCTTTGGGCTTACAAAGCTTCCAAAATCAATAGTATTAAAGCCAATTTTAAGGAGAGAATTGATATATTCTGCCTTAAGGTTGGTTGGAATTTCATCGAGGTAAGGACGCGGGCTAAGACAATAGGAAGCTTTCGGTGTTTTCAGGGACAACCCAATTGGCG
>CAYTFO010000005.1:41100-45057 GCA_964437135.1 uncultured Roseivirgaceae bacterium
TCATAGCTTTAATCCCCTGCATAGCATCTCTGGGGCATTCAATAATTTTCATTGAATGCAATTTAGCAAATCAATTTATTTATATGCTAAATTAGGACCCAGCCATTGTTCCACCTCTTCTACACTCATGTTTTTTCTAGCGGCGTAGTTTTCAATCTGATCTTTATCTATTTTACCAAGTCCAAAATATTTTGATTCAGGATGAGCTATGTACCACCCACTGACTGATGCTGCCGGATACATCGCCAAACTTTCGGTTAGCGTGACACCTATATTATTTTCTACATCTAAAAGCCTGAATAGAGTTTTCTTCTCAGTATGGTCAGGACAAGCCGGATAACCCGGAGCAGGTCGTATTCCCTGGTATTTTTCTTTAATCAAATCTTCACTACTCAATTGATCATCCGCATATCCCCAGAAATCTGTACGTATTTTTTCATGCATCATTTCTGCCAATGCTTCTGCCAATCTATCTGCAATCGCTTTTATCATGATAGAATTATAATCATCATGGTCATTTTGAAATGATTCTGAAAGCTCTTTTGCTCCAAAGCCTGTACTAACAGCAAAGCCTCCAATAAAATCTTTTTTCCCAACTTTTTGTGGAACCACAAAATCTGCCAGTGAAAGATTCGGTATTCCTTTTCCTTTCTTCCCCTGTTGTCTTAAAAAATGAAGGATTGTACCATCTTCAAGGATAACATCATCATTTTTTGAGTTTGCTGGGAAAAGACCAACTACTGCCTTTGCTTGTAGCATTTTTTTAGAGATGACTTCATCCAACATTTTGTTTGCATCTTCAAAAAGTTTACTGGCTTCTACGCCCACTACTTTGTCTTTCAAAATTGCCGGATATTTACCCTTAAGCATCCAGGTATTGAAAAATGGTGTCCAATCGATATAAGGTCTGATGGATTCTATCTCAATATTATCAAAAACATGAACTCCTAATTTTTTAGGTTGTACAGGTTGATAATCTTCCCATTTTAACAGTAGTTTATTATCCAATGCGGAATTATAAGAGATGAGTTGTTTTTCTTTACTTCTATTTTCATATCCAGCCTGTACGTCTTTGTATTCTTTATCAATATTTGCTGTGAATTCTGATGCAGAGTCAGATAATAAATTGGAGACAACATTTACACTTTTTGAAGCATCCAATACGTGTATTACAGGGTTACTGTATTGAGGTTTGATTTTGACAGCAGTATGGATTCTTGAAGTAGTTGCTCCACCTATCAATAATGGAATATTCATCTTCCTTCTCTGCATCTCAGAGGCGACATGAACCATTTCATCCAGTGAGGGTGTGATCAAACCACTAAGACCGATTACATCTACATTTTGTTTTATTGCTTCATCCAGAATTTTCTCAGCCGGAACCATTACTCCAAGATCAACTATATCATAATTGTTGCAACCAAGAACAACACCTACAATGTTCTTTCCAATATCATGAACATCCCCTTTTACAGTAGCTAATAGAATTTTTCCTTTTGATTTGGAATCTGAGGTTTTTTCGGCTTCAATGTAAGGAATAAGATAAGCGACTGCCTTTTTCATTACACGGGCGCTCTTAACAACCTGAGGGAGAAACATTTTTCCACTTCCAAAAAGATCTCCAACCCTATTCATCCCATCCATCAATGGGCCTTCAATAACATGAATTGGTCTATCAAACTTCTGTCTTGCCTCTTCTGTATCCTCTTCTATGTAATCTATAATTCCTTTTATTAAGGAATGAGCCAAACGCTCCTCCACCGAATTTTTTCTCCATTCCTCATCCAGTACTTTGGATTTTCCCGCTCCTTTGTAGCTTTCAGCAAAATCTACAAGCTGCTCAGTCGCATCATCCCTTCTGTTGAGTAGAACGTCCTCGACTTTCTCAAGCAATTCTTTTGGAATCTCATCATAGATTTCAATCATGCCGGCATTTACAATACCCATATCCATTCCGGCATTAATAGCATGATAAAGGAATGCAGAGTGCATTGCTTCTCTTACTACATTATTTCCTCGAAAAGAGAATGAGACATTACTTACTCCCCCACTTACTTTGGCACCCGGAAGATTTTCTTTAATCCATCGAGTCGCATTAAAAAAGTCTACTGCATAGGTATTGTGTTCAGCAATACCAGTTGCAACTGGAAAGATATTAGGATCAAAAATAATGTCCTCAGCAGGAAACCCAATAGTCTGAGTCAATATATCATATGACCTCTTGCATATATCAATTCTTCGTTGATATGTATCAGCCTGTCCATTTTCATCAAATGCCATTACTACTACCGCAGCGCCGTAGTTTTTAATTTTGTTTGCGTACTCTATGAATTGGGCTTCTCCTTCTTTTAAGCTTATTGAGTTGACAACTCCTTTACCCTGAATACACTTTAATCCCGCTTCGATAATTTCCCATTTGGAGGAGTCTATCATAACCGGAATTCTGGCTATTTCAGGTTCTGAAGCTACCAGATTCAAAAAACGGATCATAGCTTTCTTACCATCAAGCAAACCTTCATCCATGTTTACATCCAGTATCTGAGCACCTCCTCTTACCTGATCCAAAGCAACCGATAGAGCCTCTTCGTAATTATCTTCCCTGATAAGTCGAGCAAACTTCCTGGATCCGGTCACATTGGTCCTCTCCCCAATATTCACAAAATTAGATTCGCTGGAAACTATCAATGGTTCCAGCCCACTCAACATTAGTGGCTTTATAGACATACTTGATTCTTCTTTTTACATTAAAACCTGCCAATTGTCATCGGTTCCACCGTGAACCCAATCCCTGAATTTTTCTTCTCCTCCTCTAATTGACCAATCTGAATCAATAGTTAGTCTGCTACTTATACCTCCTCTTGGATTACAGTTCATCACGATTCTGAGTCTGTCGGGCTCATAGGTCTTCATAAGATCATCATAAAATATGTTGATCAATCTTTCATATGAAACTACAATATCCCTTAGTTGAAAGACATATAGTTTCAAAGATCTTAATTCTATGATTTTATTTTTAGGATACATGGTGAGATAAACATTAGCAAAGTCGGGCTGCTCTTTCACCCCCAGAAATGTAAATTCAGGGATTTTAATTTTAATCTCGTATGCTTCTTTCGTAGGATTGGGCAAAGATTTTAGTATTTTACCATCTATCTCACTATAAAGTTTCGCTGACATAATTCAATTTTATTTTTCTAGGTTTATATTTTGAAGCCAAATCGGCTATTTTTTTAATATGTTCTGGAGTTGTACCACAACATCCTCCAATTACATTTACAAGCCCCTCTTTCAGATATTCTTCAATCTGTGAACCCATGGTTTCCGGATCCTGATCATATTCACCAAATTCATTTGGCAGGCCTGCATTCGGATGCGCACTTACAAAGAACTCTGAATTAGTATCCAGTATCTGCAGATAAGGTCTTAGTTGTTCTGCACCAAGTGCACAGTTCAAACCAACTGAATATAAATTCATATGAGAAATTGAAACAAGAAACGCTTCCGTCGTTTGTCCGGATAATGTTCTTCCGGAAGCATCTGTAATTGTTCCGGAAACCATAACAGGTATGGATTTTCCAATACTCTCGTTGAGTTCATTAATAGCAAATAAAGCTGCTTTTGCATTTAAAGTATCAAAAACAGTTTCTACTAACAATAAATCTACACCTCCTTCAACGAGAGCTTTTGCCTGTGCGAAATATGCATTTTTTAGGACGTCAAAATCCACTGCTCTGAATCCTGGATCATTTACATCAGGAGATAAAGATGCTGTTCTGTTTGTAGGTCCCATTGAACCTGCAACAAATCTAGGTTTATCCGGATTTTTCTGAGTAAAATCCATAGCTACCTCTTTTGCTATTTTAGCTGATTGATAATTCAATTGATAAATCCAATAATCATCCTGAAGACCATAGTCCTCCTGAGCAATAGAGGTTGAACTAAATGTATTTGTTTCAG
>CAYTFO010000005.1:45067-47439 GCA_964437135.1 uncultured Roseivirgaceae bacterium
CCCGCCTCAAAATATTCTGAGTGAATCTCTCTGATAATATCGGGACGAGTTATAGATAGAAGATCATTATTTCCTTTTAATGGTTTGGGGTGATCTTTCAACTCATCATTTCTAAAATCCTCTTCGGTAAGCTGATGGCGTTGGATCATGGTTCCCATTGCACCATCAAGGACTAATATTTTATTTTCTGTAATTTTTCTAATATCCATTACTAATAATCATAATGTCCTGAAAGAAAAGCAGATGAGTGGGATTCACTTATCTCTTCTGTAGTTGATAGCTACAGATGGGAGTTGGCACCGAAATTCACCAGACATGGAAAAGGTTGCCAAGGCTTCAAAGGGCCCATCCCTCAGCCTTTCTTGATAAGAACGGAGCAAATATAGATATACAACTATTATTTAACTAAAAGAGTGCTATCAATTAATAATTTCAAACTATTATTGATGTATATGAAACTAGCTGTTATTGATATAGGTTCGAATGCCATTCGTCTTCAACTTACTAAAATCATTGAATATCAAGGACTTGTTACATTTAAAAAACTAGAATATGTAAGATTTCCTTTGAGGCTGGGACATGATGTTTTTTCAATCGGACGAATCAGTAAAGAAAAAGAAAAGCAATTTTTTAAGTTGCTCCAGGCATACAAAAACCTTATAGACCTATATGAAATCGATCATTTCTATGGTTGTGCCACATCAGCTATGAGAGATTCAAGCAATGGCAAAGAAATCATAACTAAAATTAACACTGAACTCGATCTAAATATTGAGATCATTTCAGGTCAAAAAGAAGCTGAATTGATTAATGAAGTCATAAAGCTTTATCTTGACCACAAATCATATCTACATATTGACGTTGGTGGAGGAAGTACTGAATTAAACCTCTATTCAAATAAAGAAAAAATCCTTTCAGAGTCTTTTCAAATTGGATCTGTTAGAAGTCTGGAATTTGGGGATTACGCTCAGGAATGGCGTACATTAATTAATTGGGTTAATCAAAATATAAAAAAGAAGTTTGGGAAAGTTACAGCAGTCGGTACTGGTGGAAATATTATCAAACTTTTTGAACTTGGTGAGGGCACTAAGAGTAGAAAAATTAGTCTTGACACATTGATGAAAATTCAGGATTTCTTAAAGAATATAAGCTATGAAGAACGCATGAATAGGCTCCAGCTTAATCCTGATCGTGCTGATGTGATAATACCCGCCAGCGATATTTACATTGAAATAATGAAGGCTGCAAAAACAAAAACCATCCTTGTCCCGGATGTTGGTTTAAAGGATGGTTTGAACTATTATTTATACAACAAGTACTACCCTACCCGAGGAAAAGTACTTGTTAGAAACTAGATCAGGTTTTTAGTCACATAGTCATAAGACTGTTGAATGGACATGATCGGATCGTCAGAAACATCCTGTTCTACGAAGAAATAATCCATTCCTGCAACTTTAGCATTGTTAAAGACTTTTTTGAAATCTATAACCCCGTTTCCCACCTCAGTAAATTTTTGTTCCTCAGAAGAATCCATATCCTTTACGTGCCATAATGGAACCCTACCTTCATATTTATTGAAAAATTCCACTGCATCCAATCCTGCTCTATGTATCCAGTAGATATCCAATTCTGTTTTAACCTTATCTGCATCCGTATTGCTGAGTAGGTAATCCATTGGTAATACACCATCAATTTCCTGAAATTCAAAATCATGATTATGATAGCAAAATTGTATTCCAGCTTTTTGACAGTTTTCTGAAGCTACATTTATTAACTCAATAACTCTCTTGTAATCATCCAGTGTTTTACGTTCTTCCGGTAATAAATATGCGCAAACCATATACTTATGTCCTGTCATTTTTGCATCTTCAACAGCCTTTTCCCAGCCGTCTGACATGCTCCCTACATAAGGTCTAATTAATCCGGTTTGGTAATGGCCACTCACTATTTTTAATCCATTCGACAATACAATATCATTAAACTCAGATGCCGTTTTGCCAAAATATTTTCCATCCTCATATCCAAATACTTCTAAATAAGTGTAACCAATATCTGAGATTTTTTTAATAGTCCCTTCAAGGTCTTCTCTCAATTGATTACGTAGTGTATAGATTTGAATACCGAGTTCTTTTTTCTCATTCGCAACAATATCATCAGTAGCAGCTGCACCGCTCTGCTTTCTAGCTGCACCGCTCTGCTTACTAGCGGAACCTGATCCGCATCCAGGAAGAATTAATGTTCCGGCTGCGAATATGCCTGATTTAACTAAAAAATCTCTTTTCTTCATATTAAAATTATTCTATTGGTTTCCATATGTTTCCCTCTTCCGATGAGGATACAGCAGCATAAATATATTTCATTCCTCTTACACC
>CAYTFO010000006.1:0-20286 GCA_964437135.1 uncultured Roseivirgaceae bacterium
CTCCTGCTGTGATCTCAAACTTATCATTATACAATTGCATATAAACATTATCAAAATCACGAATCTGTTGAGTATTTCCACTTGGTTGGTAAGGTATATTTTGATCTGTTATGACTGCATTAATAAAAAGATCGTCAGATAACTGGCCACTTAACTGTAAATTGAGCGACGAATTAACAAATAAATTTTGACGATTCCCTACTGTAATTCCTCTTGATATAGTTCCTGACTTATATAATCCCGGTGTTTGAAAAAGCTCCTCCTTTTCTATAGCCAGGGAACTGAAATTCCCTGAAAATTCAGTTTGTCTTGAGTTATAATCTTCTATCGGATATTTATATATGGGTTGGGTAAGTACACTACTTATTTCTCTATAGCATATTTTCACTGTTTGATTAGGGATATCTTCGAGATTTTTAATCAGCATTTTATTTCCATCTAATAATTCCCATTTAATAATCTCATTATTTGGAAAGCTGATGTCGCTAACAACAAAATCGGATAGCCTAATTGTGTCTGACATTAAAAATTCATTACATACCAAATTGGTTTGTGCAGACGAATAGGAAGTAAAGGCCAGAATTAATATAAAAGCACTAAACCAGCGGAAGTAAAAAGTAAAATGATGTTCCAATGTTCTCCTCCGTATCAAACCAAATTGTACCGTTAGCTTGTTCTATTCCTTTTTTAGCCAGAGCAAGTCCTATTCCACTACCCTTATCTTTGGTGCTGAAATAAGGTGTAAATATCTTATTTTTCACAGTTTCAGATATACCTCTTCCATTATCTTTTACTGTACAAATTGCTTTCTGATTTTTACTTTCCAGGTTAATCTCAATAACATTATCTGTACCTTCAAAAGACTGAATAGCATTTAGGATAAGATTATTTAGAATCTGACTCATTAATTTAGGATCTGCGTACACAATTAGGTTTTTTTCAACATTTACATTGAGCTGAAAATCATCTCCCTGGTATAATCGAGCAACGTCGCTAACCACTTCTGAAAGGTCAAATTCTTCATTTTGAGGAGCAGGAAGTTTTGCAAATGCTGAAAAAGAATCCGCAATTGAAGAAAGTGAGTCTATTTGTGTAAGCATACTTGAAAGCATCCTGTATTCATTTGATTCCTGATCTTTATCTCTTTGGATCTGTTGCACTCTCAATCGCATGGGTGTCAACGGATTTTTGATTTCATGTGCTACTTGTCGGGCTATTTCTTTCCAAGCGGTTTCTTTTTGTATTTGTGCCAGCCTTTTTTTACTATCATCCAATTTCTCCAACATCGTATTGTATTCTCTTACCAGAACCCCAATCTCATCAGCAGAATTATATTCGAGTGGTTTGGACTCAACCTCCATTAAGTTAGTCTTACTTAGTCTTTCAGCAATTGATTTTATAGGAACAATTAGGTTTTGGATACCGATATTTCCTAAAACCACAGTAATGATAAAAACCAGTGAAAAGAATATTATTAAATTCGAAAATACAGTTACCTGCTGCGTATTCAAACTATTTTTAGCATCAAAATAGGGTAAAGCAAGAATAGCAAGTAATTCTCCATCCTGAAAATCAAATATCCCTGTGTAAACTGTTTTAAATGTCAGTTTTCCAATATTCTCTTCCAGAATTTCAGCAGTTCCCATTTGATTTTTGATAAACCTTAGTGCTTCCGGATTGATTTTTTCTGATAATAATTGATCTCTAAAAACCTCAGGTCTGCTGGTTCCCATCAGTTTCCCCTCTTCATCATAGATAATAAGGTCTGTCTGAACAAGGTTGGAGGACTTTGAAAGTTCACCTACAAATTGATCTCGGTTTATTCTGTTATCAACAAAGTAATTTATTGAATTTACAAGGTTCTCGGCAAGGTTTCTGGCTGTTTTTTGGGAGTTCTCATCCACCTCTTCTCTGTAGGAAATATTTAATGTATTTAGAATGGCTATTGAAATAAATAATGTCGGGAAGAGAAAAGATAGTCCAATGTAGATCTGAATTCTGTTTGATAAACTAGATGTATTTAATTGATTAGTATATCTGATTACCAGATAAATCAATCCAATTACCATCAGTGATAAAATGAAGAAAAAGGAAACATTAGAAACCATTCTGAAAAAATCGTAGGTTTCACTGGTAATTATCAATTGTCTGTCATTCGAAATATTTTGACCATAATAGTGATTCTGATCTATTTCTATGCCACGCTTACTGCTTATTATCCTGTCTATAAAACTTAAGGGTACTTTGTTTTCAAATGAAAAATCTCCCTGACTTAAGACTAAATCCCCTTCTTTATAGATGGCATAATCATATTCTTCGGTGGTTTTTTGTGGAGATTCCTCAACTAATAATGAAGGAAACACAGTAGAGGGTATATACTTTTTGACTGTAAGTTCAAGAATTATACTTCCCCTTACCATACCAAACTGTTCAAGCGAAATAAATGCAAAATATTTATCTCTGCCATCTCCTTTTGAAGGCACGAAAAAAATATTTTCATAAGTCGTCTTGAATTCATCCTTTGCATAATTTTCGTACCAATAGACTATGGAAATTGAATTGTTTTCAATAAACTCAAATCCATTGGGATCAAATACATGAACCTGAATATCATATTTATTCAGGTAACTTGGCATAGATTGTAATACTTTGTCAATAAGGTTCTGTCGGGCAAGAAGTTGTGTGTATAAACGAGAACGAATGTTTGGCTCATTCTCAATATCATTTATAACTTCTTTCAAATAGTATTCAGCAAGTATATCATTTTCAAGAAGTAATCCAGAAGCAAATTTTTTCTTTTTTACAACTTCATCCCTTTCATAATGCTTATAAATTGCTACTGAGCTAACAATACTAACTGAAATTGAAACAATTATGTAGTAATAAAAAGTGAGATATCTAACATTGCTCAATTGAAAAGAAAGCTCAGAAACGTAAAGTATTAACCACAGGACAGTAAAAAATATTAATATAATCCAACCAAACTTGTTGGAAATCAATAAATAAATTGGAGCTATTGTGATTATGAAAAGAGCTTTTGTTTGAAAACTATTTGCAATTCGTATGAAATACTGAAAGGCAACATGATTAAAATGAAAAAAAATAACTCCAGCAAATAACAAAAGCACATAAAAGTATAATCTCGTAAAGCTAAAAGATACACTCTCAGAAATATCCAAAGTGATTTGGGAGTTTTCTAGGACATTCCATGTCAAATCAAATAATAGAGTGAATGATGCTAATGCAAGACCTGTAATAAACACTAGCCACAGATATTTCAGAAATCTGTGTCTTAGTACTACTTTATTAAACTTTATATTCTTAATTAAAGTATTAAAGGAAAGCCTGGAAAAAAGAAAAAGTAAAAATAGATTCATTGTAAGATCTCCAATTGAAGGAGATAGCCAGTCAGAAGTATAGATTGTTTTATCAAAAAGAAATGAATATTGCCCTAATGAGAAACCAAAATAAAGTGTTAATAACCTAGCAACTAAAAGAGAAAATAAAAAAGAATAAACAACTTTAAGCGGGTATTTCTTTTCAATTATTGAATACGATATTATTAAAGTTATAAATAGAGCTATAACTAATAATATTTCAAACAAATAGTCTAGTATACCTGGTTCAATATAGTTCAGATCAAAACCAAAAAGATACTTACCATTCCAGGTTATAGGAATTCCTGGATCCAGTATCGAAACATCATATCTACCAAAAATATCTCTATTTAGTTCTGATTGAAGATATTCATTGCTTAGATCAAAATAGGTGTAAACAGGCAAAAAAGCATAAAACTCTATTAAACCTGTTTCATAATAATTGATCGTCTTTCTTGATATAATTAAAGAGGAAGCCTCATTATAAAAGTAAATAGAATCACTACTTCTAAACTGAGAGTATGAAGGAATAAATTTGTTTGAATTCCAGTAAACTATTTCACCGTTATTATATACAGATATTGGGTATTCATACTCTGAAACAATGTTGTAAGGTTGAGAAATATTTGAGAACTGATTAACTATATCAATCAAAGCCTCTTCCTGTCTGGATAATGCTTGATCCAGACTCTCTTCTATATCCTTCTGTATGTCATAGATTGATGGAACATACAATATCTTAAACACGTAAATCGAGATTACGAGAATCCAGGAAATTAAGAGAAAAAGAGTTTCTTTTTGCTTCAAAATCAAATGTTAACTACCTTAAAGTTAACCTATTGATTCTTTTCATATTGTGGATCATAATCAATTCCTCCAAATACATGTAAAAAAAGTATCCGGGAATATCTAAAATTCAATGGATAGAGTAAGATTGCTATAACTCCAACAGTTAAGATATAAGCAGTTAAAGAAGGATCGTCAAAAAGAAAATATAATACAAATGTTGTAACCAGGAGAATGGCTACAGATACAGCATAGCTTACGTACATGGCTCCGTAGAAAAAACCAGGCTCTCTTTCATACTTTAGTCCACAATGACTACACACCTCGTTGGATTGGCCCATTTTTTTAATATTGAATGGTCCATATGGAAACATATAACCAACTCTACATCTGGGGCACTTACCTTCTAATACGGCTTGCAAGGGACTTGTTTTTGTCATTATACTTGGCATATTTAAACCATAAAAAAATAATAACAGCAATTAAAATGTATGGAGTAAAAAATAGATAAAGTATTCCAAAATTTAACCCGGCTGCCAGAGATGTATCACCTGCACTAACATTATTTACTACTTGTGTTCTGCACATTGCACATTGAGCAAAATTTAGCAAAGGCATAAATAGAATAAGGATAATCCAGATCAATCTTTTCATATAATTAGCTATAATAAGGGCTTATTAGTAAATATACAGTAACTCCTGTTACAGAAACATATAACCAAATCGGAAATGTAAATTTCACAATTTTTCTATGTTTATCTATTTTGTTTGTCAAAGCATAATAAAATGCAAGTAATACAAAGGGTACTACAACTATTGACAATAATATATGAGATAATAATAGTCCTAAATAAACAAACCGGGAAGAAGATACATTTTGCTTTTCTGTCTCTGATAATATACCATCAGCATTTACATCTCCATAGATAGTTGAATCAGCTGAAGAGTGATAAAGTACATAACTAAGTAAAAACAATGCTCCTAAAATGAGTGAAGCCAGCATAAGATTCTTGTGAAGATTTATTTGTTGTCGTTTAATTGCTATTAATGCAAGGATTAAAAGAAGTGTAGTCACACTATTAAGTAAAGCATGAAAATGAGGAAGTATTGAGGTCCAGCTTCCAATATTAATTTTTGAAGGAAAAAATATAAGTACGGCTACTAGAGCAGGTACGACAACCGACACAATTTTAATAGTTGTCAGGTAAGCTTTATTCTCCTGTATTATTGGTTCCATTTTTTGTTAAATCTATAAGTAGATCCCCTTCAGCTATCGCTCTATCAACTTCTATTATAGTAAGCGGATAATTTCCAATGATATCTCCTTCTCTACTCACAAGTATAAAATCTTCAATCTCAAAATCCGAAGCTATGCAGGTGTTATCATATGGTATAAACCCAAAACTGTTTGAAATCGAATATTGTTCCAGTCTATTAAATTGATTTTCTTCAACTGTAGACCTTGGCCCTTCTCTGTAAATAAATGTGGGAGAATCTCCTACGCATGAAGTTTCTATACCTTTTTTATATAAGACAGGAAGTTCAAACTTATTTTCACCGAAAAGTTGTAAAAAAAGGTACCAGAAAACTGGTACCCCAAAGATTATAAATAATATTGTTAACTTGAATAACCGTCTTTTATTCATACAAAACGTTGAAAATTGCAGTCCCCTGATACCATAATATAAATATCAAAAAGATTACAAAAACCAAAGGTAGTAATATAGACATGATCAATGATTTTCTCTCATGTCCTAAATGCATGAATTCTGCTACGATGTAGAATGCTTTAACTATAGTTAATGCAACGAATAAAAATGTTTTTGCCCCTCCTGCATTAACTGTAAATGCTATGACGAACTCTATTGCTGTGACTAACCCTAAGATACCTGCAACTCTCCAAATTTTATTGATTTTTGCTTTGTCTACAGGTTGTACTGTAATCTGATTTTCTTGCTCCATGATAAGTTTAAATTTAGACCAGATAGAAAAATGTAAATACAAAGACCCAAACCAGGTCTACAAAGTGCCAGTATAATCCAACCTTCTCAACCATTTCATAGTGACCTCTTTTTTCAAGTGTTCCAACTACAGTTTGGTAGAAAATGATAAAGTTTAACATAACTCCACTGAATACGTGGAATCCATGAAATCCGGTAATGAAGAAAAATAAGGCAGCAAAATTAGCTGGTCCATATTGATTCATTGAAAGACTTGCTCCCTTTATCAGGTTACCAACTGCATTATTTGACATATCAGCACCATGAATAAAGTGGCTCCACTCCCATGCCTGACAGCCTAGAAAAGTAAATCCACCAACTATGGTCCATAGCATCCATTTTTCAACACCTTTCTTATCCATTCTATGTCCTGCTTCAACAGCAAGCACCATTGTTACACTACTTAAAATAAGAATGAATGTCATGATACCTACGAAAACAAGAGGTGCATGAAAACCATGCAAAAAGGGAACAGCTTCAAACACCATTTCTGGTATAGGCCAGTATTCCTGACTAAAAACAAAATTTTCAACTTCTCCGGTATAAGCGGGAAAGCTGAAACGAATCATTCCGTAAGTTATTAATAGAGCAGAAAACGTAAAGGCATCTGAAAGCAGGAAAAACCACATCATAAGTTTTCCATAACTTACTTTCATTGGCTCAGATCCGCCACTCCATGCGTTTTTGCCTGAATCTTCAATGACAACAGCTGTGCTAGACATAGATTATTAGATTATAATTAATTGTTTAAAACTAAAAATAAATATAAATACAACCAAAGACCTCCTAAAAAATGCCAGTAAGTCGTGCACATTTCAATGGAAAGCATATTTTTCGAATGTACTTTATATTTAAATGAACGATACAAAACTATAAAAAGGAATACTAATCCTCCTAATAGATGTGCAACATGTAATCCTGTAAAAATATAAATAAACGATCCTGCTGGATTTCCAACAAAAAATACATCTTGTTGAACTAATTCTCCCCAGGAAAGATATTGACCTACCGCAAAAATCACAGCGAAAATTGCTGTAATTATTAAACCCACTCTAATATTTAACAAATTATTTCTTTTTGCTGATAAGTAAGCAAAATGCATACTTATACTGCTTAAAGCAATGATAACTGTGGTATAGATAAATGCTTTAGGGAAGTCTATTATTAGCCAGTCACCTTCAGCTTTCTTCACAATGTAGGCAGAAGTCATTGAGGCGAATATCATCATCACAGAAATGATGAATAGCCACATGGCAAACTTCTGTGGGTTAACAGATCTTACTCTGCTGGTCGAACTATTGGATATTGATGCTGTTTCACTCATATTTTATCTATTAAGAACGCAATTTGAACTATAGGAAGGTAAATAAATGAGCTAAACATTATTTTTAGAGCTGATTTTCTCGAGTTGTCCTTCATTAACAAAAATGTCTGAGTCAAGAATAATACTCCGCATATTGTAGCAATTACACCACTTGTTAAACCTGTTAATCCAAAATAAGTTGGTAACAAACCTAAAGGAAGTAAAAATAATGTATAAACCATGATATTGATCGCAGTATTCAAATCCTGTTTGCCCCCTCCTGGTAAAAGTTTAAAACCGGCTTTTTTGTAGTCCTCATCTGCAACCCAGGCTATTGCCCAGAAATGTGGAAACTGCCAAATAAACTGTATTCCAAAAATTATTAATGCTTCATGGCTTATACCACCAGTTGCAGCAACCCAGCCAATTAATGGCGGCAGTGCTCCTGGAATTGCACCAACAAAAACGGCTATTGGCCCTACTCTCTTCAATGGAGTGTAAACAAAGGCATACAATACCATAGAAAGTAGTGAAAGAGTAACAGTCAATAGATTACTGCATATAAGTAATATCCAGGTACCTGCTAAACCCAATACTACTGAATAAATAATAGCTTCTCTTTTGGTAAGAGTACCCAAAGGCAAGGGTCGGGATGCAGTTCTTTTCATAACCGCATCGTATGAAATTTCTATTACCTGATTAATGGTTACTGAAGAACCAGATATTAAGAAACCTCCTAAAGCAAATAACAGGAAGTTGGTCCAATCCAATGTACCGGAATACCCCAACAAATAACCAAAAGCAGAGCTAAAAGTGACAAGAAAAGATAATCTGAACTTTAATAACTCAAAAAAAGCTTTTGACCTACTGTCACTCCTACTTAAAACTTCAACTTCTCTCATTTGTAGTTACCACAGAATTATTAGACAACAAAATTAAATAATATAATACTCCAAATAACACCGAACCAGCGAAAAGATGGATAGGCTGTATAAAAGCTGGTACATCAAAATATGCCATTATGGCTCCTCCAACTATTTCAATACCCATTAATACCAGGGCAACTAACAAGAATCCACCTTTTTGAGAACTCAATAAATGATTTTTTTTGAATAAGTCATAAGCTAAATAAACAGCTAGAGCCAACAGAACCAACGAAAAAGATCTGTGGAAATAAAAGACCCAATCAAGTCTGGATATCCAAAACTCTCTGGAGACACCTTCAAACACCAGGATATCTATAGATTCTCTAACTTGAGTTCCCATGAATAAATGAGGGATAAATGAAAGGAATAAACCAATATAAAAACCCTTTTTGTCGGGTGAAGGTTTGAACTCTTGTTTAGAGACTTTGTACTGAATGTTTATTAATACCCCGACCAGCAATAATGCTAATCCCATATGAAAGGAAATAAATCCTGGTAACAAATTAGTTGAAACAACCAGAGATCCTATCCAACCCTGAAATAAAACCAGAATTAAACTAAAGATTGCCAGAAGAGTAACTGTCCTGTTCAATTTCCAGTAAGAGAAGGATAGTGCCACATTTATTAAAATAAATAATCCTATTACTGCTCCAATTAAGCGATTTATATATTCAGTCCATGCTTTTACAACGCTGAAATCTTCTTCACTTTTTACTTTAGGATCAGATTGAATCGAGTTGGCAAGATCTTCAAATCCCATTGACTCCAGAAGACTACTCAGTCTTTCATTTTTAGTCAACCTTTTCTCCAGAAAATACTCTTTGTAATTATCAGGCAACTGTTCTGCACTTGTAGGAGGAATATACTCTCCAAAACACTTTGGCCAGTCCGGACAACCCATCCCGGCACCTACTGAACGAACAATGCCGCCTACAAGGATTAAAATGTAGACGGCAATGATCGTTGCTAAATTAAATTTTCTAAATAGACTTTTATTTATTCCCATTTACTTCCTTAGAAGCTACATTCTCACTTTTAGCCATTTCTTCCTCGTGAGGCAGATTTGATTCAGGCGTCTGAGAAAGAGATATATTTTGTGGAATAAAATCATCTTCCGCTCCGGGCTTAGAATAATCATATGCCCATCTGTAAACCTTAGGGATTGCTCCAGGCCAGTTACCATGTCCTGGGTTAATTGGAGTAGTCCATTCCAACGTGTTAGATCTCCATGGATTTGCAGGTGCTTTTCTTCCCGCAAATATTGAATAGAAGAAATTAAACAAGAATATGAATTGTGCACCAAAAGTGATAATAGCTGCAATACTCACAAAAGAGTTTAGATCTGTGAATGAACTGAATGCATCAAAATTGGTGAATGAATAATATCTTCTTGGGAATCCGGCTATACCGATGTAATGTAATGGAAAGAATACTAGATATACCCCGACAAACGTTAACCAGAAATGAATATATCCTAGCTTTTCATCCATCATCCTTCCAAACATCTTAGGGAACCAGTGATAAACTCCGGCCATTAAGCCAAAGAATGACGCACTACCCATTACCAGGTGGAAGTGTGCTACTACGAAATATGTATCGTGAAGATTGATATCTAGTGCTGAATTTCCAAGGAATATCCCTGTCAAACCACCAGAAATAAAGAATGATACTAAACCGATTGAGAAAAGCATTGCTGGTGTAAACACAATATTTCCTTTCCACAATGTGGTTATGTAGTTAAATGCTTTAACAGCTGAAGGAACTGCGATTATCAGTGTCAGGAACATAAATATTGAACCTAAGAAAGGATTAAGTCCAGATACAAACATGTGGTGAGCCCAAACAATAAATGAAAGGAAAGCAATAGCCAGCATCGAACCAATCATTGCTCTATATCCAAAGATTGGCTTTCTTGAATTGGTTGCAATAATCTCAGAGGTTATACCTAGTGCCGGAAGCAATACAATATATACTTCAGGGTGCCCCAGGAACCAGAATAAATGCTGATAAAGAATCGGGCTTCCTCCCATATTTGGAAGCGCCTCACCTCCTATATATATTTCTGATAAATAGAAACTTGTTCCAAATGATCTATCGAATACCAGTAATAATGCAGCTGAAAATAACACAGGGAAAGACAACAGACCAATAATTGCAGTTATAAAAAATGCCCATATTGTTAATGGTAGTCTACTGAAAGACATGCCCTGAGTCCGCATGTTAATTACAGTGGTTATGTAATTAATACCTCCTAGTAGTGTAGAGGCAATAAAGAACACCATTGAAACCAGCCACATTGTCATACCAGCTGCTGAACCTTGTATAGCCTGAGGTAATGCACTCAATGGTGGATATACGGTCCATCCACCACCAGCAGGACCTGTTTCAATAAATAATGATATAAACATGATAACACTGGAAACAAAGAAGAACCAGTATGATAACATATTCATAAAACCGGAAGCCATATCTCTGGCACCGATTTGCAATGGAATTAAGAAATTACTGAATGTACCACTTAGTCCGGCAGTAAGGACAAAGAAAACCATAATGGTCCCATGCATAGTAACCAGAGCTAGATAAAACTCTGAATCTAAGCTACCATTTGCGGTAATCCATTTTCCCAAAATAGGTCTTAACCATTCAAGCTTCATTTCAGGGAAACCAAGTTGCAACCTAAAAATGATTGACAACGCCCCTCCTAACAATGCCCAGAATATACCAGTAATCAAAAACTGTTTCGCAATAGTTTTATGATCAGTTGAAAATATGTATTTACTGATAAAACCCTGCTCATGGTGTTCATCATGATGATCATCATGAGCTAAATCCTCTGAAATATGAACGTCAGTTACAGACATAATTTTTTATTTACTACTACTTAATATTATCGATCCAACTTCTTGTGTTTCTTCAATGTTTTCGAGACCTGCAGCTATTTTTGCAGTTTCCTGTAATTCTGTTGGTACCTGAGAGAGATAATCAGAATTCATTTTTAACCAGGGCTCCTGAGTTGCATACCATTCCTGATATTCTTCCGGCTCATCTACAACTATTATATATCTCATTGCAAAATGGCCTTTACCACAAATTTTGTTACAGACTAATTCATAATTAAAATCAGGGTTTCCTGTTTCAACTCTCATTTCAGCCGTCGTTTTATTAGGAACGAACCAAAATCTGGTAGGCATACCCGGTACAGCGTTCATTTGTAACCTGAAATGTGGAGCATATACACTATGTATTACGTCTCTTGCTCTGATTTTAAAAAGAACAGGCTCTCCTTTTGGAATATGTATTTCTCTTGGCACGAAATCATCGAAAGAGTTTTTATCATCAAAATCGATTCCCAATTGATTAGTGGCATCAATTTTCTGATAATCATATTTTCCTAAGCTTTTATCTTTTCCAGGATATCGTACAGCCCAGGCATATTGGTACCCCATTATTTCGACAACTTCTGAATCATCTGGCGCTTTTCCTGTGATGTCAGACCAAGCTTTCCATCCAGAAAGCACTAACACTGCAAGTACTATTGCAGGAACTCCTGTCCAAAATAACTCGAGTCTATTGTTATGAGGATAAAAATATGCTGTTTTCTTCTCATTGTGCTGATACTTGTAGGCAAATCCAAAAAGGAAAATTTGTGTAATTACAAATACAGTACAGGTAATTCCCATTGTAATCCAGAATAACCTTTCAGTTACTTCTCCGTGTTCAGATGCAATTGGCTGAACAAAACTTTCATCAAGCCCTCCAAATGAATAATAGAAAAACCCTGCTAACCCTCCTATTAGGAATAGCATCATTAAAGTACCTTGCAATTTATTACTTGCCGGAACTGATTTTTTAGTATCTCCTTTTATTACACTGACAAGTGTAGATACCCTGAATATGGTCAAAAGGATTGCCAAAATCAGGACACCAGCTAAAACTATTGCTATATTCAACATAATTATACTCTTATATATGATGATGTAAACTTTCTTCTAACATTGGATGATTCTTGGCAAACAGAGGCGCTTTAGATAATCTATGCAGAACAACATATGTAAATATTCCAGCATATGTGAACATTAATCCCAGTTCCAGAAATCCAAAACCTCCATTCTCTTTAAGTGTTCCTGGAGTAATCATCAAATAAAAGTCAAACCAATGTCCAACTAATATTATTGGAGCAATTACTTTCAGGAACCTTGAGTGCCTTTTTGCATCTCTTGTCATTAAAATCAAAAATGGAAAGAAAAAGTTTAGAATTAAATTCATAAAAAACACGGGCGCATATTGGTCATTCTTCCACCTTTCAACGAAGTAAATTGTTTCTTCTGGGATATTGGCATAATAAATCAATAAGAACTGTGAAAACCATATGTAAGTCCAGAAAATAGAAAACGCAAAAACGAATTTACCCAGGTCATGGAGATGGTTAGCATTAACAACAGATAATAGTCCTTTATCTTTTAAGAGTACCACAATAAGTGCAGTAAGTGCAAGACCGGAAACCCACCAACTTGCGAAAACATACCATCCGAACATTGTACTAAACCAGTGAGTGTCTATCGACATCACCCAATCCCATGCTGAAATAGATGAAGTAACTGCGAAAATTATTATAAATATTGCTGAAACCTTTCTCATTTTGTACCAGTGATCAGTACCACCACTCAAATCTTCTTCATATGCTAATGCCTTTAGTCTTGTGAAAAGGAAATGCCAAAGAGCAAAAAATATTACCATTCTGGCAACGAAGAATATTGGAAAAGAAGGATGATCGTCCATTGGCCAGAAGAAATATGCTTTCTTTCCATTTATTATTGAATCAAAATCTGGCGAGGAAGGGTCATACAATGAGTGATGTGTCCAGTGAAAAAGGTCATGTCCGGCTATAAAATATACTGCGGCCATTAACACAAAACCTATCGGAATAAATGCACCAAAGGATAATGGAATTCTTTTAATACCTGCAGACCAACCAGCCTGAGCGGCATATTGAATAGCAAAAAATAAAACTCCAACTAATGAAAGACCAACGAAAAATATATTGTTGATCCAAAGATTAGCAAAGAGCCTTTTGGTCCAATGAAAAGCATGATGACCTTCAGCAGCATGACCTGCTTCACCATGTCCACCACCAGTATTCATCAATACTATACCAAGTACTGATAAAACCAGCCCTACCACAATAAAAATTATTAAGTTTCTTTTGGTATTGGACGTAAATTCAAATCTTTCTTCAACCATAATGGTGTATCCTTTGATTAATTATTGATTTTGTAAAACCTGTACATATCTGACAATCTTCCATCTGTCATCCTCAGAAATCTGAGAACCATGAGCTCCCATTCTTCCTTTGCCATGAGTGATTACATGATATATGTGTCCACCCGGCTTATCAACTACTGAAGCAGATGTATATGCTGTGACACCTTTGTAAACTTTTCCTACAGAACCGTCTCCAAGACCCTCAGCACCGTGACAGTGCTGACAGAATCTTTCATACAAAACTTTTCCTTCTTTAAGAACCTGAGCACTGCTATCAGTAGGATTAATCAAGAGTTTTGCTGCAGTTTCATAATCATCAGCAGGAATTCTGCTTGGCAAATATTTACCTCTCTTTACAGTACCTTCAACAGGTTCCCTCATTGTCATTTCAAATTGATTGTAAGGATTTGAGTTATAAAACTCTCCATGGTCTTCTTCATCTGAAGAGGATAACCAGGTTCCCGCATCCTTTTCTTTAATTTGAGATAGAGGTTCATATGGAGTTGAATGGTACATTTGCGGAGCATATTCTACACCTGTATCATCTGGTCCTGCAGTACAACTCATCAGAAGAACACCAACTACCAAAATAAGTAATATAGGTTTCAATTTTTTCATTTTACAGCTCGTCAAAATTTTTCTTATTTACTTCACTTGCTCCTGAATCCTTTAAGATTTTACTAATTCCGGACTCATCATCATTATTACTGGAAAGATTAATAGCCATGACATGCTTATCATCTGTAATTCTGATATCAAATAATTTCGGCTTACCCCAGGGTTTTAGATTACTTATAACAAGGAAGGTTCCTACCATACCAAAAGATGCTAATAATACGGTAAGTTCAAAAGTAACAGGAATAAATGATGGAAACGGTAAATAATCCTTTCCACCAATGATCATAGGCCAGTCAACTGACATCATTCCAATCTGCATTGTCAATGCCAGCGATGTACCTAGAAGACCAAAAAGAAAAGCTACAATCGATAATCTGGATCTGCGGTAACCCAATGCATCCTCTATTCCATGAACAGGAAATGGGCTATATACTTCGTGTATTTTAACACCTTTATCCCTTATATCTTTTATTGCTTTCAGGAGAACATCTTCGTCCTCATAAATGCCAACCAAAAAATCGTTAGAATGCGCCATTATTTTGATACTTTTTCGCCAGTTGATTTAATAATACTTTTCACCTCAGCCATGTTTATCACAGGGAAGAACTTCGCAAATAAGAAGAATGCTGTGAAAAATAAACCAAATGTGAATACATAAACACCAATATCATACAAAGTTGGATAAAACATCGACCAACTTGAAGGAAGATAATCTCTGTGTAGAGAAGTAACAATAATTACAAATCTTTCAAACCACATTCCAATGTTAACTATAATAGATATTACGAAAGTAGCTGCAAGATTTGTACGTATCTTTTTAAACCAGAATAATTGTGGTGAGATAACATTACAAGTCATCATTGACCAATAAGCCCAGGCATAAGGTCCTGTAGCTCTATTTATAAATGCATATTGCTCTGCTTCCACACCTGAATACCATGCAATAAAAAACTCAGTTATGTAGGCAATACCTACTATAGAACCAGTTATTATTATCACAATATTCATCAATTCAATGTGTTGAATAGTGATGTAATCTTCTAGCTTATAAACTTTTCTTGTAATCAAAAGCAATGTTAATACCATCGCAAACCCAGAAAATATCGCTCCTGCAACGAAATAAGGGGGGAATATTGTAGTATGCCATCCAGGTATTACTGAAGTTGCGAAGTCAAAGGATACAATGGTATGAACTGAAAGTACAAGAGGGGTTGCCAGACCAGCTAAGACTAACGCTACTGTCTCATATCTGCTCCATGTCTTAGCAGCTCCATCCCAACCGAAACTTAAAGCACCATAGATTGCTTTTGAAATTTGGTTTGTTGCTCTGTCTCTTATGGTTGCAAAATCAGGAATAAGTCCAATATACCAGAATACCAATGAAACGGAGAAGTAAGTTGAAATAGCAAACACGTCCCAAAGTAATGGGCTGTTAAAGTTTACCCACAGAGAACCAAATGTATTAGGTAAAGGAAGTGCCCAATAAAATCCTAACCATGGTCTACCCATGTGCAGAACAGGAAACATTGCAGCACATATAACAGCAAATATTGTCATTGCTTCAGCAGCTCTGTTAATTGACATTCTCCATCGTTGTCTAAAAAGCAATAAAATTGCTGAGATAAGGGTACCAGCGTGTCCGATACCAACCCACCATACGAAATTTGTAATATCCCATGCCCATCCGACAGTTTTATTCAGACCCCACATTCCAATTCCTTCCCATAATGTCATCCAAACACAATAAAGACCGATGGTAAGGGCACCCAATGAAACAGTCATTGCAAGCAACCAGGTTTTAGCTGGTTTTTCTTCAACCCTGCTCGCAATATCCTGGGTTACATCATGGACGGTTTTTCCGCCGGTTACTAAAGGTTCTCTAATTACTGACTCTGCGTTCATATTTTACTAATTAAGCGTTAGCGTTTTCTGATGACTCACTTTTAACTTCATCTTTATTTCTTACTTTCGTCAGATACCAAACATTAGGCATGACTCTTATTTCTTCTAAAACATGATAAGCTCTTGGCTCCATTGCCTCGACACCTTTATCCATTGATTTAAGCTTCAGTGTTTTTGAAATTTTTGATTCAGGATCTTTCATATCACCGAAAACAAGAGCTTCTGAAGGACAAGCAGAAGCACATGCAGTAGTAATTTCTCCATCTACAGGTCTTCTACCTTCTTTTTTAGCTTCTAATTTACCTGACTGAATTCTTTGTACACAGAATGTACATTTTTCCATCACACCTCTTGCTCTAACCGTAACATCAGGGTTAAGTACCATTTTACCCAAATCATTGTTCATGGCAAGGTTAGAATCAAACTGGTCATTATCATGATATTTAAACCAGTTGAATCTTCTAACTTTGTAAGGACAGTTATTTGCACAATACCTTGTTCCTATACATCTATTGTAAGTCATCTGGTTCAAACCTTCAGAGCTATGTGTAGTAGCTGCAACTGGACAAACAGTCTCGCAGGGAGCATTATTACATTGCTGACACATCATAGGCTGGAAAGTAACTTCAGGATTTTCCGAAGCTTTTTCCATAGCTCTGAGCTTAGCAATTCCAGACATATTTTCTACATCCTCGTTATGAGAATAGTATCTGTCAATTCTAATCCAGTGCATTTCTCTCCTATTGAGAACCTCCTGCTTACCAACAACCGGAATATTATTTTCTGTCTGACATGCAATTGTACATGCACCACAACCAGTACAAGAATTTAGATCAACTGTAAGTCCCCAATGATGGTTGGCATATTCATGTCCTTTCCAAAGTGAAACTGCATAAGGTTGTTTGAAGCCTTCAGCAGTAGCAATTTTCGGAAAGTTTCTTCCTGCTTGCGGATCATCCTGATAGCTTTTCAAAGTTGTCTCCTGAACAACAGTTTCTCTACCCATATACGTCTGGGAAGTCTGAGTCTGAGCTACTCTGTATCTATCAGCTTTAGGAGTAACTGTGATACCTGAGGTAACATTTAAGTGATAAGCTCCATCTCTGTAACTAACAAATGGGTACATGTTTGCACCGATTCCATTTCCTACTTTACCTGCAGAACTCCTTCCATATCCAAGTGCTACACCAATTGTTCCGTATTTCTGTCCAGGTTGAGGCATTACAGGTAATGTTACCGTTTGACCTCCAACTGTTAAATCTGCAAGCTGAGTTTCCATATCGCCCAATTCTATTCCCCACTCTTCTGCCTGTTTTGGTGAAACTGTAATATAGTTATCCCAGCATGCTTTTGTCACCGGATCTGGCATCTCATGTAACCAAGGGTTGTTTCCTTGTTTTCCGTCACCAATGCTATTTTTATAATAAAGTTCAAGTTCAAGCTCGCTACTTGAATCTGTATAAGTTCTATTAACTGTGGCAAATGCTGATGAGAGATCATCCAGTATGATCTCAAGAGTGTTTTCTTCAGTTTGAAGTTCAAAAACTCCATCATGTAAACATTTATCCCAGAATGCATCAAAGTTATAAAATGAATCTCCGGCTAAAGGATACAATGTTGATTCCCACCATGATCTCAGTGAATCATAGTATGAATCCTCAGTTCCAGACCAAACAAGAAATGAATCCTGTGCCTGTCTTGTATTAAAGATGTTACTTATTGTAGGTTGAGATAAACTGAATTTACCAGCATACAATTCAAAATCGTTCCATGATTCCAGAAAATGATGATCGGGCGCAACAAACTTCACTAAGCTGCTCGTTTCGTCTAATCTATCAGAAGTACTCAAAGAAAATTTCGCGTTAGAAAGTGCTTTTGCAATTCTATCTCCTGCTACTGTTTCATATACTGGATTACAATTGTAGAAAATTACCCCTGCTCCTCTTCCAACATCCTTTACAAATGCTTCAAACTCTTCGTCAGATCCCATACGCATTTTATTATGTGCGTTAAAATCCAGAGTTGAACCGTAACTTCCAAGTAGGTTGTTTATGGCATTTACAATTACCTGAACATTTGGATCATTAGAGCCAGAAATAACCAAACTTGCTCCTTTACTTGCCCATAGATCATTAGCAGCTTTAACCAGAACAGCATCATCTGCTATTGAAGATACATTAAGCTTTGAACTTCCTGCTTTTGAAGCTAGAAGATTGTACAGATTAGCCACATACAAACCAGATTGTGAAGGTTTTATTGGGTTTCTATAATCCGCATTAGCTCCTGTAAGGGATAGGTTACTTTCAAAGCAATAAAGCCTTGACATATCCTTTTTAGTATCGGAAAGTTTTCTTGTAGAAGCAAACTGCTTACTGTATAGAGTGTTATTGGGATAGCTTCCAAGGAAATCAGCTCCAAATGAAACTATTGTTTTTGCCTTAGAAAAATCCATTGAAGGAAGCGCTCTTAGGCCAAATGTTGTTTCATTTGCTTTGAGCGAACCTGAAAAAGATTGAGTATCGTAAGAAACTACTTTTGCATTGTATTTTTCTGCCAGTTTACTGATTGCAGCATTTGTTGAAGGACTGGCTATTGTATTTGAAACGATATATACATTTCCGGAAACACTATTAAGTCCAGCAGAAACAGCCTTATCAAGTTCTTCCCAGGTGGTATCATTTCCATCAATTCTGGGATTTTGTAGTCTTTCTTTATCATATAAGGATAAAACACTAGCCTCAATTTGAGCGGAAGTTCCTCCACCGGAAACTGAAGAAAGTTTGTTCCCTTCAATTTTGATAGGTCTTCCTTCTCTTGTTTTAACAACGACATTTGCGTAATCAGAACCACTTACAAATGTTGAAGCATAATAATTAGGAATAGATGGATCTACCGTTTCAGGTTTACGCACATACGGAATTGCTTTTTTAACTGGTGTTTCGCAGGCAGCTAATGAAACGGCTGCAACACCAAATCCCATCATTTTTAGAAAATCTCTTCTTGATGGCTCACCCGATTCACTATCATTAATAGGTAGATATTCCGGGAATTCTTTCTCAGAGTACTTTTTAAACTCGGGAGTATCTTTTAATTGTTCTAATCCCTTGAAATAGTTCTTTTTATTATTCATATCTGATATAATCCGCTATTAATAATGACATTTTGCACATTCTAAACCTCCAATGTCTTCTACAGTCATTGGTTCTTTACTTTTTTCTTCGTGCAGTTTGACAAGTTTATTGTAGTAGTCGTTTCCTTTAGAGTTTACTTCTGTTTCTCTATGACAGTTAATACACCACCCCATTGTAAGAGTAGAATACTGATAAACAACTTCCATTTCTTCAATTGGTCCGTGACAAGTTTCACAATCTAAACCACCTACCTGTACGTGCTGTGCATGATTGAAATAAGCCAGATCTGGTAGATTATGGATCCTTACCCATTCTATAGGTTGTGGGTTATCACCATATTCTGCTGTTTCCGGGTTGTAATCAATTGCCTTATAAATCTTCGCAATTTCAGGAGAAATACCTGGTTCACCCCCCACATTTTGAATTCCTGAGTGGCAATTCATACAAATATTTAAGGAAGGTATGTTTGCTGATTTAGCTTTTCTTACTCCCGTATGACAATACTGGCAATCAATCTCGTAATTTCCGGCATGAAGAGCATGTGAAAATGCTATGGGTTGAGTTGGCTGATATCCTTGCTGAACACCAATTGTAAAAGCACCGTCAATTAAAGTCTTTAATAAAATAGCTGTGAAAATGAAAACCACCGATCCGATTACAAAATCACTCTTAAGTAATTTACCTAAATCAACTTTTTGATTAACCAGTTCCTTATCTGCCTCATCTACCTCTTTTTGATCTTTGATATACTTTGTTAAAACAGATACTATCAAAGCCAAAACAACAAGAATCAAAACAAGAACAACAACCAGCACTATCAAAATAGCTGTTAGATAACCTGATGGAATTGAAGAACCTCCACCTGCAGCTGTTGTTCCTCCTGCAGCAGGATCAGCAACTTCAGCAACTTCAGGTTCCTTGTTTGACTCTACTTTTATGTAAGATAACAGCGATACAATTTCGTCATCTGTGAATGGGTAA
>CAYTFO010000006.1:20296-21330 GCA_964437135.1 uncultured Roseivirgaceae bacterium
AGTTCTACAGCATACTCATCTCCACTATCAATGACCTGTTGAGAATTTCTAATCCATTTGATCAACCATTCTTTTGATCTTCTTTCGTGTACATTCTTAAGAGCGGGTCCAATTACAACTTCATTTATAGCATGGCACTGAGTACAGTTTGCTTTATAAAGTTTTTCCCCTGCAGCAACTATAGCTTCATCCGTTGGTATTTCTTCCGCATCCTGAGCATAAGATTTAGAGTAAAATAAAACGAGAAATGAAAAGGCTAGTAGTTTTAATATCGATTGGGTTTTGAAGTACTTGCTTATCATTTATTTACAGCATTCACATTTTAAGATGTGCACAAAACTAATATTAGGGTGCTGCATTTCAAATAAGAAATTTACTGTAAAATGAGGTTTGTCAGTTAACTAAGTGATCTTTGAAATACAAGTTACTGATATTCAAGCATTTAAATACAAATTAAGATAGTTAATATGTTTCTATTTAGAATCATTCTAAATAAATATATCAAATGATTGTTTTTTCGACATAATCAGAGTTTAGAAGGCTTAAAGCTCCCATATATTTCAGACTGAAATCTATCCAATCTCCTACTTTATATTTTTCTTTGTTTTTACCGATATCAACCACTACCATATCAGAGCTGGCGCCAGAAATTTTCACATTAGGATCTTTGGGTATTAAAAAATCTGTGGAAACATCTAAAAGTCCAAAATCTAAAATAGCTCTATGCGAAGTTTTTCCATAATCTTCTTCTCTTACATCAAATTCTTCTCCTGATGGGTTTTGAGCAAGTTCCCCATAAGGAACAATAGGTTTTTCCTTCAGTTCTATAATTTGTGCATGAAAAGTAAAAACATCATCTTTCATTCCTTTCACCTTTTCATTTGTAAATAGATTATTTCCAAAATACAGTGATTCTCCAATTCTAAAATGATTAATTCCTGCAGGTAATTGTTTTGTTAGCAATAAAGGGAAAACCACCGAAGTACCACCTGAAACCCAGGGAATTTTTCGTTTGAAGGTAGCTTCTATAAGCT
>CAYTFO010000006.1:21340-33331 GCA_964437135.1 uncultured Roseivirgaceae bacterium
AAAAATTAAGAAGTTCTTCTCCCATTACTCCTTCCCTAAGATCACCCATTTCGATCATTATAATGATCTTGTGCTCTTTATTTTGTCTGTTTGCTTCATCCGAAATCAATTTTATTGTTGATAACGTTGTATTAAAACTTACATCAGCATATTTTACAAGATTTTTAATAGATTTCTTTGCTGGAGGTTTTATATAAACTGTCTGAACTTCCGGGGCAAGTTGTTTCACTTTCTTCAGATTACTTATCCTACTATCATGAATTTCAATGACTCCGAGGTTAATGATTTCCTTCAGATATTCCCTGTTTCCACAAAGGAGTTTAGAGACAATTCCGTGTTCAATATTTTTTGCTCCTAATTTATTTTGGATGAAATCGTAATTTTTTCGTAAAGACTCCCTTTTTAAGCTTAAATAGGCCATTTTGATTGGTTTGTTTATTTTTCTTTTTGTAAAGCTTTTACCAATTCTTTATAAATTCTGCTCGAAGTTTTGATAAGTTCATCCGGAAAATCATAGTCAGGGTTATGTAAGGATGGATGATCCTCGCCCGCTCCGACACAGAACATTAGTCCAGGTATTTTTTGAGTAAAAACACCAAAATCCTCCCCCCACTTAAATGGATAGTTTTTAATCTTTAAATCAAGATTCAATTTTGATGTTGTTTTTTTTAAGGTATTAAACAGATATTCATCATTTTTATTTGAGGAGAAAGATTGCATGTAATGTATTTTCAACCCTAATCCATATTTTTCGCTTATCTGATTAGAAATTTCTTCCAATTGTTTCTCTACTTTTTTTAAAGCTTTATTTGACCATGTACGAATTGTAAAATGAATCTCACCATAACCAGCAGAAACTCCATAGGATTCCTCACCTAGTTTTGAATAAACAGGAGTAACAACTGTAAAGTCAGGAGAATCTCCATCCGGATTGTTTATAGTATTGAACATTTGAATTAATTCGGAAATTGCAAGTGCCGGATTAATCCCATTTTCAGGTTCTGCAGCATGACTTGTTTTCCCTTGCAAAGAAATGATCATGCTATTAACAGCTGCTGTGAAATCACCTGATTTACAAATTATTTCATTCAACTTATATCCGGGAAGATTATGATACGATATAGCAAAATCGGGCTTAATCCTTTCAAACTCAACCGCATTGGTCATTTCTCTTGCGCCTGTACCAGTTTCTTCTGAAGGTTGGAACAGTGCATAAATGTCACCGTCTGGCTTTTGATCTTTTATAAGCATCATATATGCGAGCAGAGATGCAGTATGCCCATCATGACCACATTTATGACTTACACCTGGTGTATTAGATTTATGTTCAAAATCATTGATCTCTTCAATCTGTAAAGCATCAAAATCTGCTCTAAGAAGAACTTTACTGCCACTGCCTCCTTTTTTTATAGCGATTATACCGTAGTTTTTAAAACGAATGATCTCATCTACATTTAGCTGTATCAGAACCTCGTATATAAAATCTGAGGTATTTTTTTCCTGCCCGGATACTTCCGGATTTTGATGGATATGTTTACGGATTTCCACCGCACTATTAAAAATCTTCTGATCCATCGATAAATTTAAAGTGAAGACTTATCAAGTCTCATTTCTAAATATTTATTTGTAAATCCTAACTTCTCATAAAGTTTCTTAGCTGGATTGTCTGGCTCAACATGCAATGCAATATTTCCTTTAGCTTTATTGATAGCAGCTTTCATCATTTCTTTTCCATAACCTTTGCCTCTTGCTTCTTTATGAGTAGCAATGTAAACAAGAATATTTTCAGGAATATAACCTTCCATACCTGTTCTGTTGACAACAACTGCACCTACAATTTTACCGTTGTCTTTGCCAACGACTATAAACCCACCAGGTGTAATACCTTTATTTAAGGAATAATCTATAGCTTTACTAATGTCCTGCTTGGAATCCCCATATTGATCCAGGTGTTCATGTAGAAAATCTCTTATTTGATTTCGTTCTATTAGGCCAACTGTTTCAGCTGGAGAAAGTATGTCTATTTTAAGCATATTTTGTATTTTTTCGTTTAATGAAGTTGAGTTTTGAATGTTTAATAATTAGGTAAACCAGGAATGAAAAGGTAATTCCATAAATATTTGCATCTAAACCAAATGATAGTTCCACACCTAATAATTGTAAAATCAAAGTTGTCCCTCCTCCCGCCAGCATTGAAAAAAAAGCAGCTGTAGAATCTTGTTTTTTAGAAAAGAATGCCATCAATACAGGAACAAATAGACCAGATACCATAAATGCGTAAGAATATAACATCAAATTCAATACGCTGGTCATAAAGGTCGCTAAGGTCAGCGCAAATACACCAAGTACTAATGTTGAAACCTGAGAATATCTAAGAAAGTTCTTTTTTGAGTCAGAATTTACGCCTAAAATATCCGTAACCAAATTTCCGGATGCAGCCATGAGACAACTGTCTGCAGTAGAAAGAATCGCAGAAAAATAAGCTGACATCATCAATCCAAGAATTCCAAATGGAAGAATTTCTCTTAAGAACATAGGCAATCCCTGTTCAGGATCAAATGCTGCAATGCTTCCAACTTCTAAAACTCCCTGATCAATCGCAACTCTTGAAAATAATCCCAAAATAACACCCAGGAAAGCCATAACAGGCCATTCAAAAAAACCTGCAATAAACCAGGCTTTTTTTGCTTCTCTAACATTCTTAGAAGAGTATATTCTTTGGTATAAAGTCATTCCTACAAACCAAATAGGAATGATTGTGACCGCCCAGTTTAGTAAATCAATTGCATTTATATTGGATAAACTGTAAAAACTAGGGTCAAGTGTTTCTTTAATAGATGACCAACCACCTATTGCATTGTATCCCATTGGAATACCAATAAAAATCAAACCGGATAAAAGAATTATCCATTGAATTGTATCGGTGTAGATAACAGCTTTAATTCCTCCAAGAACTGTGTAAACTACTGCCGTAACACCCATAATGATGAGTGCGTAATTTAAAGTCAGATCTTCAAATGTTGCTGATGCAAGTTTAGCACCGGCCAATAATTGAGAACTTGTGAATCCAATATAACCTATACCTGAAATGATACCAGCTAATAATGCAGTTCTTCTATCGTAAAAAAGACCAAATATTTGAGGGAATGTGTAGAGTTTTTTGAATTCTGGTATTTCAAATAAGCGTGGAATCAAAAATACTGCAGCTAGCCATGCACCAATTAATCCGGTGAAGAGCATCCATGATCCAGCAAGTCCCATAGTAAATCCTAATCCTCCTAATCCGATTGAAAAGCCACCCCCAACATCAGTTGCTACAACTGAAAGTCCAATGTGCCAGGAAGACATTGTCCTGCCTCCGACATAATAATCGTCTATGCTTTTATTTGAACGCAGGAAATAAAAACCCACCATTAGCATTCCAATCAAATAAGCCGCAAAAATTGAAAGATCTAGCCAGTGGATAATTTTATTATATTTAGTTGCTTTTTGTAATTAAACTTTGCAAAAGTAAAAATAGTTACTAGGATTGTAAAATATTTTTACAGTATATAGTCAATTAGATGATATTTTTATCAAAAAACATTAAATATCTGAGGTCACTTAATAAACTTAGCCAGGAGGAATTTGGCAAAAGTATTGGCTTAAACAGGGGAAATATTGCTTCTTATGAGAAAGGAACTGCAGAACCTAAAATGGAAAACCTTCTCAAAATCGCAATGTTTTTTAACATTGATGTTAAGAAACTTATCTCGACAGACCTCGAACTTACAGACCATATAGGTGATGAAGCTTACGAAGGAAATGAATTATTTATGCAGCTAAAGCATAAAGCTGAAACTTATAAAAACATAATTGAGGGGTTTAAAGCGTACAGGCTTCTTAAAGTTGAAAACACCAAATTTGAAGAAGAAATATCTCCTGAGGACTATTCCAGAATGCTTGAAGTGACGGAAAGTTTACTTGAACATCATCTCGAAGTTTTAGAAATCATAAAAAATCAATAACCATCCAGTTCGTAAAATAAGTCATGAATTTGGGGTCTGACATTTAAATCGTAGATGTTTCGATATGTTCTATCCGGATATACTCTATTGCTCAAAAATATAAATATGAGGTTATTTTCAGGATCTATCCAAAGTAAGGTGCCGGTATAACCCGAATGTCCAAAACTTAGCATTGAAGCATGTTTTGATACTGAACTTCTGATTGAATCATATTCCAATAATGGCTTATCAAACCCCAATGCTCTTCTATTGCCCTTGTTGGGATATTGAGTTGTAGTAAATAAAATCACAGTTTCTTCTCTCAATAATCTCACAGAATCTATGATGCCCCGGTTTAAAAGCATAGAAGATAATTTCAAAACATCCGAAGCGTTTGAAAAAAGTCCCGCATTACCCGAAATCCCATTCATAAAAACCGCTCCTTCATCATGAACGAGACCATGTATGGGTTGATTTCTAAAAAAAGTATCAATCTCTGTGGGTACAATTAAAGAATCCGGAATGGTCTCAAGTGGATTAAAAGTCAATGAATTTAATTTCAAAGGCTGGTAAAAGTGATATTTTAAATAATCGACATATGAAGTATCAGTCATTTTCTTTACAAACTCAGGAACCATGTAAAAGAATAATCCAGAATACACATAACCCTGATCCAGATTAAAATCAGCCTTTTTAATTAACTTTTTTATCTTCCGATAGATATCTGTTCTTGCGTAAAGTGAATCGGTGATTTTTAATTGATGCTTTTTGTCTGGCTGCTCAGTTATATATTTAGATTTCCACTTGCCGTTTTTCTTTTGAAATTCTTCGTAATATCGTATCCAGCTCTTCCAGCCAGATTGGTGTGCAAGTATTTCACGAAATGTGGCTTTACCCCTTTTATTCCATCTAAACTCTTTGAAGTATTCCCAAATCGGATCATCTAGTTGATAATAGCCTAATTCATACATTTTCATCAAACTGAGGGTAGCACCCAAAATTTTGGTTATTGAAGCAAGATCAAAAACATGATCTTCCTTCAGTCTTACAAGACTGTCATATGTATGAAACCCGTATGATTTTGAGAAAAATAAAGAATCATTTTTAGCTGCAAAAACAACTGCTCCGGGAAAAGCTTGTGAGCTGATTGCATCAACCATTATGCTATCAATCTTTTTATTTTTTTCAAATTCACCCGCTTTTTTTTGTGAAAATGATAAATTAATTGATAGGGTGATTATAATCAGACTGAATATAATTTGATATAATTTTGACCCAGCTATTTTTGACATATCTATGAATTCTACAATGCAAAATACCAAACATTTTATCATTGATTTTGACTCTACCTTCACAAAAGTAGAAGCACTTGACATATTAGGAGAAATATCACTAAAAAACCATCCGGAAAAATCTCAAATACTAGAAGAGATCAGGAAGGTTACTAATCTCGGTATGGAGGGTAAATTATCTTTCAGGGAATCACTTGAAAACAGAATTGATATCCTAAATGCTAATAAAAGCCACCTTCCTGAACTTATCGAAAGACTTAAAGAACTTGTGACTGACTCGTTCCTTAGAAATAAAGAATTTATAAAAGAATATGCAGACCAGTTTTATATCCTTTCAAATGGTTTTAAGGATTTTATAGTTCCGGTTGTTGAAGAATTTGGGATAAGTTCTGAAAATGTTTTTGCCAACGACTTCAGATATGATAATGATGGAAAAATTGTAGGATTCGACGATACAAATATCTTGTCTTCCAATAACGGTAAGCCAAAACAAATAGAACAATTAAAACTTGAAGGTGAAGTGCATGTCCTTGGTGATGGATTTACAGATTATGAAATCAAAAAAGCCGGATTTGCTAAGAAATTTTATGCATTCACTGAAAATATTAAACGATCCAACGTCGTAGAGAATGCGGACCATGAAGCTCCAAACCTAGATGAGGTTCTTTATGACAACAAGATGAATAGGGCTCTATCCTACCCTAAAAATAGGATTAAAGTATTATTGCTTGAAAATATTCATGAGCATGGTATTCAAAAGCTCAAAAATGAAGGATACCAGGTGGAGGTTTATCCGGCAGGAATGGACGAGGATGAATTATCAGAAGCCATAAAAGATGTTTCCATATTGGGAATCAGATCCAAAACCCAGGTAACCAAACGAGTACTTGAAAATGCAACGCGATTACACAGTATTGGAGCATTTTGTATCGGAACCAATCAGATAAACCTTGAGGAATGTCAAAATAAAGGGATTGTAGTATTTAATGCTCCTTATTCAAATACAAGATCAGTTGTAGAACTTGCTATTGCTGAAATGATCATGTTGATCAGGAATTTACCAGATAAAATCAAAGCCATGCATGAGGGAAACTGGAATAAATCTGCTAAAGGAAGCTTTGAGATAAGGGGTAAAACTCTTGGAATAATTGGCTACGGAAATATTGGCTCTCAACTATCGGTTTTAGCGGAAACGATGGGTCTTAAAGTAATTTATTATGATCTGGAAGAAAAATTGGCGCTCGGAAATGCACAAAGGTGTGCTACACTCGAGGAGTTGCTAATAAACAGTGATCTGATTTCATTACATGTTGATGGCAGAAAAGAAAACAAAAACTTTATTTCTGAACATGAATTTGACCAAATGAAGGATGGGGTCATATTTGTGAATTTGAGTAGAGGTCATGTAGTAGATATCCCGGCTTTAGTAAAATATGTCGAAAAAGGTAAAATTGGTGGTGTTGGAATTGATGTATTTCCTGAAGAGCCCAAAAGCAATGATGATGAGTTCATTTCTGAATTGAGACAACTTCCCAATACTATTTTAACTCCACATATCGGAGGAAGTACATTGGAAGCTCAATTCAATATTGCTGATTTTGTACCTTCAAGAATTATGGAATACATAAATACCGGCTCTACCTCCGGAAGTGTTAATTTCCCAAATATTGTCCTGCCAGGGTTTAAAGAAGCTCATCGATTTATACACGTCCACCATAATGAAACCGGAGTTCTTGCTGAAATAAATCATGTACTTGCAACTCATAGTCTGAATATTGTAGGCCAATACCTAAAAACAAATGAAAATATAGGTTACGTAATTACCGATGTAGATAGAAACTACAATAAAGAAATAACAAAAGAGTTAAGAAAAATAAAGGGCACAATCCGATTTAGAGTGCTTTATTAATTGATTAGAGTTTTTTAACTTGGAATTAATATTTAGAAAGAAATAATAATATAGCCCGTTGATTTTTTATTGGCTTTAGCTATCTTGCAACAATGTCATCACTTAACTGGAAAAAGTTAACTTCCCTTGAGCAATTCGACGAGTTACTGGAAAAATCCAGAACGAAGCCTGCTTTGATTCTCAAGCATAAGGGTAATTCACCTGAAAGCATAGAAGTCAGGAAGACTCTTGAAAAAGAATGGAATATACCTGAAGAGCATTTGGACGTTTACGATATTGACAATAACGAAAATGCTAGTCTATGTAATGAAATCACAAACACAGCAGGAGTTGATAATGAATTTCCCCAGGTTCTTCTTTTCGCTGATGGTGTTACTATGTATGACGAATCACACGAAATGATTAACGTCAAGAAAATCAAAATCGCTCTAAAAATTATAAATCGTACTTTCAAGTGGATGGAAAGCAGGGCATAAAAAAACTTCTGCACTTTGTACAGAAGTATTTTAATCCCCTATAATTTATCAAAATCCCATTTTAAAAAGGATTTGAGCCGTTGATCTTTATCTATTATCCTCTGTTAACCTGAATAAACGAGGTACCGAATAAATTCGGCATGAGGTCCAATATCAAAAAATTACTAGCCCGGTATTGTTTACATACTGGATTTTGTAAATAAATAAGGAACATAAAACATAAATTTACAGATAATATTATCAATATCAATGAGTCATAAAATCTATTTTACTCCAGGACCTTCTCAATTATATCACACAGTTCCATATCATATTCAAAATGCTCTAAAGAATGATGTAATGAGCATTTCACACAGGTCAAAAGAATTCAAAGCAATCTTGAAGGAGACTGTCGAAACATTGCGGGAACTACTTGGTATTCCGGAGGATTACAAAATTTTATTTCTAAGTTCAGCAAATGAAGCATGGGAAAGAATAATTCAAAATCTAGTAGTTAACTCTAGTCATCATTTTGTAAATGGTGCATTCTCAGAAAAGTTTTTTACGTTCACTAGTCAATATCATCTAGACTCAACTTCCAAACTAGCTTCAGATGGAAACGAGTTTGATTCCTTTGAAATACCTGAGAAATGTGAATTAATATCTGTAACCATAAATGAAACAAGTATCGGATATGCTTTTGATATAGAGAACCTTAGAAAATTACGCAAAGAACATCCTGAAAAACTCATCTCTGCAGATCTGGTAAGTGCTGTTCCCGGAATTGAATTTGATTTTAAGCTTGTAGATATCGGTTACTTTTCAGTACAAAAATGCTTTGGACTTCCTGCAGGGCTTGGTGTTTGGATTCTAAGTCCAAATGCTGTAGAAAAATTTAAAACTAAAAACGACTCAAAAAAGATTACCGGCAGCTATCATTCACTTTCCCCTCTGCTAAAACAAATCGAAAACTACCAGACACCCGAAACTCCCAATATGTTGAACATCTATCTACTTGGAAAAGTATCGCAGGATTTTATACGTAGAGGAACTCAAATAATTCAATCAGAAACTAAATACAAATCCTCATTGCTCTATGCAGCATATGAGAAACATGAATTTCTAAAACCTTTCATTTCAAACAAAAATAACAGATCTAAAACCGTCTGCGTTGCTGATATGCAGGACAATTCGGGAATACTGGATTTTTACAGGAAAAAAGGAATGATTCTCGGTGATGGATATGGCCAACATAAAGGTAAACATATACGAATTGCTAATTTTCCAGCTCATTCAAAAGAGAATATTGAAATGCTTGTAGATCTTTTAGAAAGCTATTAACAGAATAATATTTCTAATTCGAGTATTATATTAATACCTGAATCTTTAAGGATAACAGATTCCAAAGCAACACGAAATAATATTTTGCGTAGTTATTGATAAATTATGAATTTTTTAATCACTTTTAATGTTATTTTGCAGTAAATAGTTGCCATTGTAATGTATAAGTTCAACAAAATACTCATCGCCCTTGATACCAGGTACTCAAATAAAGAATTAATTGATGCTGCCTGTAAAATATGTCAGCTCTCAAATGCTGCTGAAGTTTATATAATCCACGTTATCAAGGAAATACACATTCCATCAGAAATAAAAAAAGAATTTCCGGATATTATTGAAAAAGCTCTTGAGGAAAGAAGAGAAAGTATTCAGAAGCAAATTGATGAATACTTCGTTTGTCAGGGAGTAAAACCTAACTTATTCATCAAACAGGGACAAGTCACCAAAGAAATATTAAAGTTTTCGTCTGATAATAAAATAGATCTAATTCTAACGGGCAGAGGTAAACCCGGTAAAGGTGGAGGAGTACAAATTCAAAGACTAGCTAGACGGGCAGGCTGCTCTATGCTCGTAATACCCGAGGGTAAAACACTGGATTGGAAGAAAATACTTGTTCCTATTGATTTTTCCAATTACTCAAAAATGGCTCTTGAGAAAGCGGTAACTTTTGCGGGAAAAATAGACCCTGCACCTGAGGTCATAGCTCAAAATGTTTTTCAGATTCCTACTGGATACCATTACACTGGTAAAACATTTGAGGAGTTTGGAGAAATAATGAAGAAAAATGCCAAAAAGGATTATGAAAACTTTATCAGCGATCTCAAACTTAAAAAGGTTAAACTAAAAGACATTTATACCCTTGATAAGGATGATGATGTGATTTCTGCTATTTATAAAAAAGCAAAGGATATAAAAGCTGATATAATTATTATTGGTGCTAAAGGAAGAACTGCTACAACAGCTATTTTCATTGGAAGTAAAGCAGAAAAAATGGTTCAACTTGATTCTGATATACCATTGTTAATTATCAGACCAAAAGGAAAAAGAGCAGGATTTAGAGAGTATTTACAGGAACTCTAACCTCTCATTTTATCTAATAATTTATTGAGTGTTTGGGCTTCTTCATCGCTTAGATAAGAAATTTCAGATTCCCAAACACTCATTTCTTCGTCTAATTTCTTCAATAATTTAAGCCCGGAATCAGATATAAATACGTCAACTGCCCTCCTGTCCGATTCACATTGCTTTCTAACAACCAATCCTTTGCTCTCCAGTCTATCTATGATGCGACTTGCATTAGAACTCTTGTCCAGCATCCTTTCTATCAAAAGATTAACAGTAGAAGGATTGGGATATTGACCTCTTAAAATTCTTAGGATATTGAATTGAGGTGTTGTCAAACCATAAGGCTTGAATAATTTCATCTGTTTCTGATGAATCCAATTGTTTGTATAAATCAGGTTAACAATAGCCTTGCTTTGCTCACTGTTAAATTTATCCTGCTTTATTTCACGTTCGATGCTAGTCATAAAAATACACTTACATTTAATGTAACTACATATTTAATTAAAAGTTTTTTTGTTTACATTAAACCTTTGAATTTTCTCTATGTCTAAATTGAAAAACTAACTACCTGTAAGTTTTGGAAGAAGATTTTATTGTTGAGAAAATATTAAATCCAGAGACCAGAGACTATGGCTTCAACTTATTGACTAAAGAATACAGTCAAAGAGTTTATTGGCATGTCCGTAAAATGGTCATTGATCATGATGATGCGGATGATTTAGTTCAGGATATTTTCATTAAAATTTGGAGAAACCTGGATAAGTTTAGAAAAGAAAGCAAGCTTTTCACCTGGATTTACAGAATTGCAACTAATGAAACACTAAATTTTCTCGAACGAAAAAAGAAACGATTTTTTTTGCCAATTCACGATGTAGCCTCAGAACTCCAGGGAAAATTAGATGCGGGTATATTAATTGATGGTGATGAAGTACAATACCGACTTCAAAGTGCATTATTGAAATTACCGGAAAAACAAAGAATTGTATTCAACATGAAATACTTTGAGCAAATGAAGTTTGATGAAATCTCAGAAATAACAGGAACTTCGGTTGGTGCACTAAAAGCCAGCTATCATCATGCTGTAAAAAAAATTGAAGAAAACTTAACAGAAGATTAAACCTTTGAATGTGAAAACGATCTAATAAATATGAAACGCCCAATAATAGACGAAAATAAACCCATAAAACACCCATTTAAAGTTGAGAAAGGATATTTCGAGAGTCTTGAATCCAGGATTATCGACTCGAAGTCAACTTCTCAGGGTGTTAGAGAGCCAGTTTTCAATTTAAGATGGGTATATGCATCTGCTAGTTTTGCGGTTATCATTGTATTGTCAGTAGTAATTCGCAACAGCTACTTTGTGACTCAGCCTGAGGATTATTTAGCTGAAGTCACCAACGAAGAAATAATCACCTACCTGGCAGCATATGAGTTGAGTTCAGATGAGTTGATTGAAGGGTTTGGTGCAGAATACTTACAGCAAGGCGAAGAGTCAGATATTGAAGAAGAATTAGATCAAGTAGATATAGATGAGGATATTCTGGATGAATTTATAAATAAAATAGATTTAGATAATCAGTTTGAGATATGAGAAATATAATTACAACGTTAATATTATTATCCATTTTTAATTTTGGATATGGTCAGGATGACGAAGCAAGAAAAAAAATTGAAAGTGCCAAAATAGCACTTATAACAGAACGACTTGATTTAAGTCCTGAACAGGCTGAAAAGTTTTGGCCTATTTACAACGAATTCAATAATCAACAAAGGGAATTGAGAGATCAGTTTGTGGAAGCAAGGCGTGGTTTTGATCCGAAAACTGCTACTGAAGAGGAAAATAAAGCGATGGTTGAACTAGGAATGAGTTTAAAACAAAGACAAGTTGACCTGGAAAAAACTTATACTGACCGAATGTTAAAAGTAATTAATACCCGGCAGCT